>CALDKL010000283.1 GCA_937898895.1 uncultured Verrucomicrobiae bacterium
GCTCGCTTTCCTCGCCTTCGGTTTCTTTCTGATGATGGTGATGCGATGGAGCATCGCCTACCCGGACCGCCCCGTCCCATTGTTGGCGGACCTGCCCTGGTTCCAGGCGTGGCTTGACGACAGCGGCAAAGTCACGGGTGATCTCTACAACATGTTCGGAGCGATGCACGGAACCATCATGGTCTTCCTCGGCATTGTTCCCCTGGCCTTCGGTGCCTTCGGCAATTACGTCACGCCGCTCCAGATCGGAGCCCCGGATATGGCTTTCCCGAGGCTGAACATGGCGAGTTACTGGCTCTATCTCCTTGGGGGCGCTCTCATGTTTGTCAGCTTCTTCCTCCCCTCGGGGGCGGCCAAGGCAGGCTGGACGAACTACTCGCCTCTCGCCACCACCACCGACCTCCACTACGGAGACCTCTTCTGGACCGGCCAGACCCAGTGGCTCGTCGGCATGGCCCTCCTCATTTCCTCCTCGCTCCTGGGCGCGGTGAATTTTATCTGCACCATCATCAACCTGCGCTGCAAGGGCATGACCTGGATGCGGATGCCCTTCTTTGTCTGGGCGATGCTGGTGACCGGCTTCCTTCTCCTTCTCGCCTTCCCGCCGCTCGAGGTCGCGGCGATCATGCAGTTGATGGACCGCCTCGCCGGGACGAGCTTCTTTGTCCCCACGGGACTCAACGTCAGCGGCATGTCCTTCGACGCGGCCGGCGGCGGCAGCCCGCTCCTCTACCAGCACCTCTTCTGGTTCCTCGCCCACCCCGAAGTCTACGTTCTGATTCTTCCGGCCATTGCGATCGTAGGGGAGATCATTCCCTGCAATACCCGCAAGCCGCTCTGGGGATACAAGACGATGGTCTATGCCGTCATGGTGCTGGGCTTCCTCGCCTTTATCGTCTGGGCTCACCACATGTACATCACCGGGATGGGGCCGGCGATCTCGACCTTCTTCCAGACGACCACTGTTCTGATCTCGGTGCCTTCGGTGATCCTCGTTTCGTCGCTCCTCATCTCCATGTGGGGTGGGTCGATTCGTTTCAATGTTCCGATGCTTTTTGCCACGGCCTTCATTCCCATGTTCGGGATTGGAGGATTGACGGGACTTCCGCTGGCTTTCAGTCTGCCTGATCTGCACCTCCACGACACCTACTACGTGATTGGCCACTTCCACTACGTCGTGGCTCCGGGAACCATCTTTGCGCTCTTTGCGGGCATCTATCACTGGTATCCGAAAATCACCGGACGCATGATGAGTTCCCGCCTTGGGCACCTCCACTTCTGGCCCTCCCTGCTCTTTATGAACGGGATCTTTACTCCGATGTTCTTCCAGGGCATGGCGGGTTTCCACCGCCGTGCGTTCGACGGAGGCAAGGCCTACGAACAGGTCAGCCAGCAGGTTTTCGCCGAACCGAATACCTTCCTTGCGAACCTCGCCGAGTTCTTTCACATCATCGAGCCCGATGCGGTCTTCCGGATGATCGACCTGAACCTCGTCACCTCGGCATCCGCCTGGCTTCTCGCCGTCTTTCAGGTGCCCTTCATCATCAATCTCTTCCTCAGCGTCTTCGTCGGGAAAAAGGTCACCAGCGACAATCCCTGGGAGGCGACCACGCTCGAGTGGGCCACGCCCACCCCGCCGCCGCATGGGAACTTCGCGGAGGAACCCGTCGCCTACCGCGGGCCTTACGAATACAGTGTGCCCGGTGCCCCGCGCGACTTTACCCCCCAGTGCGAAAGCAATCCGGCGCTGATCGTCGGATCCGAACATGACGCGGAACCCAAGGAGGAGATCCTCTCCGCCACACACTGAACCGAGAAAACTCGAACGAAATTCGTAATTCATGGAAATCCCCTACGAAGTGACCCCCCGGCGCGATACCGGGCTCTACAATGCGAAACTGGGCGTGTGGCTTTTCCTCGCCTCGGAAGTAATGCTCTTTGGTGGCTTGTTCTCGGGCTACGTGTTTCTCCGTATGGGTGGACAGGAAGGGGTCGACAATCCCTGGCCCTGGGGAGTGAGCGTGCACAAGAATTTCGTCTGGCTCGGTGCGATCAACACCGTCGTCCTCATCGCCTCTTCCGTCGGCGTGGTTTTTGCCTGGGTGGCATTGAAGGAACGAAATTGGCGAAAATACCAGATCTGCATGTATTTCGTGGTGGCCTGCGCCGCGGTCTTCATGTGCATCAAGACCGTCGAGTACAACAGCAAGCTCAACCACCACCACGGCATCAAGCTCGTCGACAATTCGGTGATGGAGGGGGTCATCCTCAACCAGACCGACCACCTTCAATTCACCGGAGAAAAACTCTCCTTCAGCCTCAGCGGCGCATTGCCCGCCGTGCTCAACGATCTCAAGGGTGAGGAATTTCCCGTCTTCACGGTGGCGGAAGGCCCCGAAGGCGTGAAGGGCGCGGAGATTTCCTCCCACGCCGCTTTCAAAGCCTGGTTTGCCAAAAGCCGTCGCATCGCCACGGACAATCTCGTCAGGGAGCGCCAGCGCTTCCGTGCGGAACTGGCGGGTGGGACCGCAAATCCCAAACCCGTCTCGGTGGTCTCGTCGGTGACCTTGAGCGCGGCCAAGCCGTTCGCGATCGCCGCAAACCCACGCAAGGTGATGGCCCACAACGCCACCTCCGTGAACTACCGGGACGGCGTCAAGGTCGAGGGGAAACTCGTCACGGATGATGTCCTCTTCGAAGTACACGAGGTCGATCTCCAGTTGGTCCTTCCGACCAAACAACAAGGGGCACTCGTCTGGGAAGTCCTCAACGATGACGAGGGAGCCAAGAAACAGTTTTTCGACGCACAACACAGGAAATACCAGGAGATCAAAGCCTACTTCGACAAGCATGGCGGAGTCATTCCCGAATCCCAATTGCGCGGTCGCTACCTGAACGTCCAGTACGTCCATGTCGCTGCCGATGGGGAGGGTCATGGCAAGGAGGACAAACATGCCCAGGTCCACTCCAGCGAATCCAATCCGACCGCCGGCGGCGGGGAGCACGAAGGGCATCACGGACCCTCCCGGCAGATCGCGGTTCCTCGAGACAAGATCAAGTTCATGGGCAACCATGGCCCGCGCTACGGCACCTACTACGCCATCTACTTCACGATGACCGCCCTGCACGGTCTCCACGTCATCGGAGGGGCTCTCGTTCTTCTCTTCTTCGCCGTCTTCGGCAAGAAACTCTACCTCAAGAACCCGGAGCACCTCGCCAATCGTGTCGAAGTCGGCGGGCTCTTCTGGCACTTCGTCGATTTGATCTGGATCTTCCTGTTCCCGATCATGTATCTCCTCTGATTTTCTGAAACGACAACTCCACTCGTCATGGCGGACGCCCCTCACGATCTTTCCAAGCACAAAAAATCCTACGCGGCGGTGGGCATCGCCCTTCTCGTTTTCACCGTAGTGACCGTGACCATCGGCCTGCACCCATGGTTTGACCTGGGGGTTCCGGGACCCGATGCGGGAGATTTTGTCCTCGGTCTGCTGGTTGCGACGATCAAGGCCAGTCTCGTTGCCCTCATCTTCATGCACCTCAATCACGAGAAGGGGCTGATCTACAAGATGCTGGTCTTCACCTTTTTCTTTGCCTCCGGCTTGATGATCCTCACCCTGTTTGCGGATTTCGATCCCATCGTGGAGCAGTTTGATACCTTCAAAACCACCCGTGGCTGGCTCACCGAGAAACCCTGACAGACACCTCGCGTCATGTCGCTGAAACACTTCCACATCGCCTTTGTCACGGTGTGCACCTTCTTTTTCGCCCTGTTTGGTGCCTGGTGTCTCCTCGTCGAGAGTCTTCCGGGAACCTATCGGGTGATGGGGTGGCTCAGCTTGGGATTGGGGGTAGTGATGGTGATTTACGGAATCCGCTTCCTCCGGAAAACCCGCACGCTCATTCACTGAACGGAAATACTCGGAAATGAACACCGGATTCCTCCTTCTCGAACAATGCTACCTCGCTTGCCCCATGTGCCTGAGCGGCGCCACCGGCAAGTCGCTCCTCGCCGCCAATTCCGCCATCCTCCTGATGCTGGTGGTGCTCGCGGCAGTGCTGGGTTCGTTTGTGGGTTTCATCGTCTGCCTCGCCCGCCGCGCCCGTCGCGTTTCATCGGAGACTCCAGGTTCTGAAAACCCCTGAATTTTGATCTGAATTTCCCAATTTGCCATCGAGCGGTCTTCACCGCTGCAACCGACCTTCAACTATGATCGAGTGGATTAACGAAATTACCGGAATGCACGATGTTGCCTCGCGCCACGGACATGTGGGCAACCACATGCTCGGCCTCATTCACTGGTTCATGGCCGTGCTTTTCGTGGGCTGGAGTATCTTCCTTGCGGTGATCCTCGTGAAGTTTCGCCGGAAGAAGAATCCCCATGCCAACTATCGCGGAGTGACCTCTCACTTTTCGACCCACATCGAGATCGGCGTGGTGATCGTGGAGGTGGTGCTGCTCCTCGGCTTTGCGTTTCCCTTGTGGGCGGCGCGTTCCGACGCAAAGGCCCGTCCGACGGGGGATGATGTGGTGAACATCCGCGCCGTAGGTGAACAGTATCGCTGGACCTTCCATTATGCGGGCAAGGACAAGATCATCGGCATGACCTCGCACGAGCGATATTCGGGAGCGAATCCCGTCGGGCTCGTTGCCGAAGATCCGAATGCGACGGACGACTTCGTCTCGGTGAACGAACTGGTCGTTCCGGTGGGGCGCCCCGTGGTCATTCAGGTCACTTCGAAGGATGTGATCCACGGGCTCGCCATCGTCCCAATGTTCAGCCAGCAGGATGCCATTCCCGGTTCCGAGATTCCGATGTGGTTCGTCCCTGAGAAGGAAGGAAACTGGAACATCGTCTGTGCCCAGCTCTGCGGGGCGGGCCATGCCCAGATGGTCTCCTTTGTGAAGGCCGTCAGCAGCGAAAAATTTGAGGAATGGTATGCCGGAAACAATCCGGTCTTGCCAAAGGCTCCCTGATCGTGCGTCGCTTGGATTCCTTCCCCGGAGGGGCGGAGTCCCGATCGGGGGGGGCGAGCACTTGTCGTTCGCAGTGACTGGGTGCCTGTCGTGCCAATGGCCGAGAAACTCCCGAAGCAATGAGCCGAGACCGGAATCCTCTGTCCCACAGCTGCTCCTTCCGGAGATTCGCGCGCTTCGTGGTAGTGGTCGCCATTCTTCTTGTTTGGTGGGGGGCGGCGACGACGACCAAACAGGCGGGCATGGTGTTCGCCGATTGGCCGCTGAGCCTCGGCACGGTGAATCCTCCGGGATGGCTCGAGCACATGATCCCGTTTCTGGAGCACACGCATCGGCTCCTCGCCAAGCTGGTTGGCGTGTTGGTGCTCGCGCTCTTTGGCTGGTCATACGTCCGCTCGGGAAAGCGGGCTCTCGAGGTCGTGGGCCTCGTCGTCTTGCTCGCGGTCGTTCTCGGCTTTTTTATCGCGGCGGGGAGCGAGCGAACCAACGCGATCACAAAAGGTCGGCTGCTGCTCATCGCGCTGTCGCTCGCGGCGTTGCCGGTGGGCTGGCTAGTCTGGAGCTGGCGTCGCCGGGGCTGGGATCTGGTGCAGAAACTCTGCGCCCTCGCCCTGCTCATGGTGATGACCCAGGCGATCCTCGGAGGGCTGCGTGTCACGGAGATCTCCAATGCGTTTGCGGTGCTTCACGGTTGTTTTGCCCAGTGTTTTTTTTGTGTGTTGATCCTCATCGTCATGGTCTCGCACGAGCGGTGGGATTTCTCCGGATTCTTCGGTGACGCCGCACTCTTGAAGAGGGCCCGATGGGCGGGTTGCGCTCTCGTCTGTCTCGTCCTGTTGCAGTTGGTCTTCGGTGCCTCGATGAGGCATTTTCATCGGCACGCCCTGCCCGACGATGGGCTTCTGCTCACGCAAGGTCAACTGATCCCATCTTTCGAAGATCCGATGATCGTCTTTTTGTTTCTGCACAAATTCACGGCCTTTGCGGTCCTGTTCTTTGTGATCGGCATGGTGCTGAGCCTCGGCGGTGCAAGGCCAAATCCCGAGATCGGACGACTCGCGACGCCCCGCCGTCATGTTGCCGCCGTTCTCGTTTTGATCGGTGTTCAGATTGCCCTTGGCCTCACCGTGATCGGCACGGGCAAAAGTTTTTGGGTCACCAACGTCCACGTTCTCAACGGTCTTCTCATCCTCGCTTTCTCCTTTGTCTTTGCGGTGAGAGCAAGACGAGGGATTGCGCCATGATTTTGGGGGCGGACCTGCAATCTTGGGCTAGTGTGGTGATCACTAAATACGGGTGCAAAATTCGTGAGGAATCTTTTTTCAACTTCAAGGCGAGAGGAGGGAGTTGAGCGAGCTCAACGACCGACGAGTAACGCAGAAGGTGGAAAAGAGGCCCGCGATCTTAAAAAGAATCGAGCGAAGCGCACTGATTTTTACAACGTAAAAAGTACATTTTGTGCACGAATTTAGCGATCACTACACTAGACTGAGGGGTTCGAATCCGACTTCATGCCAGCACCTTTCACCAGCGAGACAACTTCTCCCTCATCCGCCCTGCTGCGACAGATCCGGGGGGATCTCGTCATGCTCACGAAAGCGAGACTCAGCTTCCTCGTGGTCCTGACGGCGTGTTTCGGCTATTTTGTGGCGACGAAAGGGCAGGGCACCTATTCCTGGGCGACCTTGCTCCACCTCTTCTTCGGCACCGCCCTGGCCGCGTCCGGTGCGGCGGTTTTCAACCAACTCATGGAAGTCGAAGCCGATGCGAAGATGCGGCGCACCGCTGATCGTCCGCTCCCGGCGAACCGCTGGCCCAAGGCGGCGGCCTTTGTCCTGGGGTGGGTCCTCTCCGCCTTTGGGCTCATCCACTTGGGGGTGAAGGTGAACGTGCCTGCCTCGCTCATGGCTGCCGCCACACTCCTGACCTATCTCTTTGTCTACACCCCGATGAAGCGGATCTCGTCGGCGAATACCCTGGTCGGTGCGGTCTCGGGGGCGCTGCCTCCGCTGATCGGGTGGGCGGGAGGATTTGCCGCGCCGGATGGCCGCGTTTTTCTCGACTCCGGTGCCGTCTTCCTCTTTGGGCTCCTCTTCTTCTGGCAGTTGCCGCACTTCGCCGCCATCAACTGGATGTATCGCGAAGAGTATCTTCGCGGCGGGTTCAAGATGTGGTCGAATGACGACGTCAGCGGAGCCCGCACCGCACGCATCGCGCTGGGCTATTCCGTTTGCCTGACCGCGCTGGCGATCCTCTTTCCCTTCTGCTCTCCCCATCAGCAGAAATGGGGTGCCGCAGCGGGGGGGCTCCTGGGGATTTTCATGGTGCTGCTTGCCGTGAAATTTCTCCGAAGCGGCGAGCGCAGCGACGCGAGAAAACTGTTCTTTTATACTCTCCTCTATCTTCCCCTCATGATGATCGCGAGTTACGGAGCGTGGATCTCCGCCGCAACCGAGGGAGCCTGACCGAAATCGAATGGAAGCACCGCAGGATCCAATCCGAGCCAAACTGATTGCCTGGTGGGCGACCATCGCCGGGGTTTGTCTCATCATCATCCTTGGGTCCGTCTTCGTCACCCGCGCCTATCGCATCCGACGTGGATACGAGATGGAGAACTGGCGTCCGCCTCTCGTGGCACGGCTCGAGACCGACCTCGAGGCCGTGAACCGGGACGGGAGCAAGGTCTCCCTCGGCCAATTGCGCGGCAAGGTGTTCGTGGCGGGCTACCAATACACCGATTGCCCGGCAGGGTGCCTCGGGCTTGCTGCCGTGATGAAGACCCTGGAGGTGGAGTTTGGCAACGATCCGCGTTTCCGACTGGTTTCGATCAGTGTGAACCCAGAAGGCGACACGCCGGAAAAGATGGATGCCTGGGTCAGGGAAAAAGGCATCGATTCCCCCGATTGGTGGTTTCTCACCGGAAAGCCGCAGGAGATTTCGGATTACATGATTTCGAACTTCAAATTCTACGCTACGGAGCCGATCAAGGATCCGGCCGTGGCCGCTGCGCAAGGGCCGTTTGCCCACGATCAGCGCCTCGCCATCGTCGACGGAGAAGCGAATGTGCGCGGATATTATGATGTCATGAATGTCCAGCACGGCGCCCTCGAGATCGAGCGACTTCGCCGCGATCTGAAGATGGTCCTGGACCCGGAGCTGAAGCTCTCCGACTTCCCTGCTGCGGGATCAAAACCGGCCCCATGAGTCCGTTTTTTGCCGCCATCGACACTGCGGTCTTGCCCCCGATCAATGCCGCACTCAACGGGCTCAGTGCAGTGCTCCTGGTCACGGGATTCCTGCTCATTCGGTCGGGTCGGCGAGTCGCCCATCGGCGAGTCATGACTGCGGCACTGGTCAGTTCCGTCCTGTTTCTCGGCTCCTATCTGGTCTATCACTACGGCGCAGGACACACCGAGTTTCCAAAAGAGTATCCCGTGGCGCGCCGGGTCTACCTCGCGATCCTCTTCCCGCACATCCTTCTCGCGGCGGTGAATCTGCCCTTCATCCTCCTGCTCGTACTGGCTGCCGCGAAGGGAAACTTTGCGAGACACAAACGCCTCGCGAGATGGACCTATCCTTCGTGGTTGTTTGTCTCGGTCACCGGAGTCGTGATTTATTTCATGATCTACCACTGGTTTCCGCCGAGGGAAAGTCAGGTCGGCACGCATCCGCAGA
>CALDKL010000284.1 GCA_937898895.1 uncultured Verrucomicrobiae bacterium
GTGGAGCCGCCCGCAGGCAACTTCTCCGTCATCGCCGTGTGCGGCATGAGCGGTGTGATCCTGGGCCCGCCGAATCACCACGAATACCAACGCAACATCGCACGGCTCCATCGCGAACGGTTTTCGGACATGCCGATCGAGCGATACAAGTCGCGCATCCGCATGGAGAGCGGTGCGGAGATACTCGAAAAGTGGAAGGAGCAGGTCAGTTGCGTGCGACAGTACCGGGTCAGGTCTTCGGACCAACCCTCTTCCCTCCTTCCTCCGGCACCGCCGCTGGAGGTGGAAGTGCCCGCTGCATCGGAGACTCCGGCGGAGTCCCCGGAACCAGCAGAGGAAATGAGGGAAGCCGAAACTCTCCCGGACGATCTGGCTGCCGAAGCCAATCCCCCGACGGAAGCGACTTCGGCGGAAGAAACCGAAAAGGTGCCTTCGGACGAGATCGAGTCCGGGGAGGAAACTCCCGACTTGCACAAGGAGACCGCACCGGAAGACAAAGGCCCTGTCCTGAAATCGATCGAGGAAGTGGCACGGCATTTTCGCCAGCACTTCGCCGAGGATACGGTAATCGAAACCGCCATCGCGGTGGTGCCGGGGACTGTCGCGGGGCGTCAGCTCTCACCGGGGCTGCTGGCACATCTCAAACGGGAAACGGACAAACTGCGCCACGGGTTTCCACTGCCCCTGATCCAGTCGCTCTGTCACAGTTTTGAACAGAGGGGATTGAAGTTTTTCAAGCGCGGCAAGAAATCGCTTCACGTCTCGGCGGTTCGTCCGAAGTCAATCGACGACAGCGCGACCTTCACGGAGCAGATTCAGCGCATCGTTGGATTTGTCACGGCGACGGCCCGACCCACCGTCGCGGGACTGCTCGAGGCATTGGCACCGGGCTTCCGGATGCCGCAGGAGCCGCTGCCGGAGGAGCATTCCGATCTCTCCGATGAAGTCAAATCGATCCTCGGAGACCTACGCTGGCTGACCTCGGAAGGCTACGTGCTCGAGTTTCCCGACACCTCGCTGGCGATCGGGCGACCGAAACAGGAAACCGCTCCCTCCCCCGCATCCGAAAAACCGAAGAAGGAGAAGAAAGAAAAGAGGGATCGTGCGCCCAGACCCGAGACAGCGGTTGCGCCCACTCCGGAGGGGGCCACCGCCCCGCCCGCCGATTCTCCGCTCGAGGAAGCGATGGACGACCTTCCTCCCGATGCGTTGGTGACTTTGTCAGGAGAAGAGAACGATCCCGACGATCCTCACGAGCTGCCCGACAGCGTGAATCCCGTGGAGACCTTCTGACCTACCGGTTCGACAGAGGCACCCCCTCGGACGGGAGGACGGAGGCGCTTTCCCGACGCCTCATTCGAAACGAATAAATACGGCCTTCAGATAGCGGGCCTCGGGAAAGGAAACACAATGGTCGGGCGCGTGGCCGGTCTGCCCGAGGATTTCGAAGCGCCGCCCCGACCGGATCGCTGCCGCTCGCACCGCCCCGATGAATTCCTCCTCGCTGACGTGTGCGGAGCAGGAGGCAGCGACGAGCGTTCCCTGACGTCGCAGGAGACGAATCGCCGAGGCATGGAGCGATTGATAGGCGCGGATCGCACGCTCGCGTTCCCTCTCGCGTTTCGCCAGCGAGGGTGGATCGACGACGACGAGATCAAAGGACCCTGCCGGTGCCTGATCCATCCAGGTGAAGGCGTCGGCCTGCTCGGTCTGATGCCGACACGAGGCAACTCGGGCATCACTCTGGTTGAGGGCGAAATTTCTCCGCGCCGAATCCAGGGCATGCCGACTCAGGTCGAGGTCGGTCACCGAGGTGGCGCCCCCACGAGCGGCGTACAGGGAAAAACCACCCGAGAAACTGAAGGCATTCAGGACCTCGCTCCCCTGGGAGAGCGTCTCGACCCGACGGCGGTTCTCGCGCTGATCGAGGAAGAACCCTGTCTTTTGACCGCAGAGTACATCGGCTTCGAAGCGCAGACCCGATTCGAGGAAGACGACGGGACCGGAAGGGGCAATGCCATGAAGCACCGAACCCTCCTGACCCGGTCCCGCACCCTCGAGATTTCGACTGAGGCGCAGGACGAGACGCTCGGGCTGCCAACGAGCGACAATCTGTTCGCGGAGCAGAGGAATCCGCGCAAGCCAGGCGACCGCGTAGAGTTTCAGGACGAGAGTGGTGTCGTAGCGATCGAGGACCAACCCCGGAAAGCCGTCGCTCTCTCCGTTGATGAGGCGGAGGCCGGTGGTGGCGGCATCGACGAGCCCTTCCCGCCGGAGATGGGCCTCCCGGAAACGCTTGCTCCAGAAACCCTCGTCGATCAGCACTGGTTTTCCGTAGTGAAGGATGCGCACGCGGAGTGGCGAGGTGGGATCGTAAAATCCAACCGCAAGAAAGCGGTCGTTTCGATCATAGATCACCGCCAGTTCCCCGATTTCACCCTCGCGATTCTGTCGGCGGATGCTGTCCGCATATACCCAGGGATGTCCTGACCGGACGCAGTTCTCCGCCGCTGGCCGAATCGTCAGCTTGAGCCTCGGCTGCTCCGGAGGATGCTCGACAGGGGATTTCATCGGGGAACGGGAAGCGAGAACGCTTCGGCCTTGCATTTTTATATTTCTATTGAATTCTATAAAAACCGTAATTTATTATCGAGGGAAGATTTCCTCGAAACACGAGAGTCGTTTTCCCTCTGGGAGATGTCATTTTTTGATTGTGGAAGAAGGCACTCTTGTAGTAAACGATTCTTGTTGTCTGGCCACCTGCGGATCCTGATTCGTGGTTGTGCGACTGCAACTCAAATCTCCTGACAATTCGTACCATGAAACCCATCCCATCATCCTTCCAACGACACCTTGCTGCAGCATCTTGCCTCTTGCTCGGCGTTGGTGCCGCCGTCGGCCAGGAACCGGACCCCGGCAATCTCACCATCACGGTGCAGGAAAATGAAAACGGTTCCCTGACCATCAGTGCGGCCGGCACGGCGAATGTGAGCCATTCTGGATGGTTTCAGGTCACCAGCCGATCCTGGGAGCCCGCCTCCCCACCGACCCCCCTCCCCGACGAACTCACCCTCCCTCTCCCTCCGGGGATCACCTTCACCTTTCCCGACAATCCGGAAGACGTTTCCGAGAACGAGCCCGATCGCCCGCAAAATGGAGAGAATGACCCGATCACCCTGCCTGCGACAACCGTTGATTTTGAAGAGGGCGCGTGGGGGCTTGGCGCATTCGGAGCCGTCTTGTATGGAGGGGATACCGTGACCGGAGCTGGCTCGGTGACCGTCAACACCATCCCCTTTTCCCACTTTGTGCCGGGTACCTTTGTCGTCGAAGCCGACGAGCCGACATCCGAACCGGAACCCAGACCGCGGTGGAGGGGCAGTCTTTTCCAGGTCACCTACCGGGTGATTCCTTTCCAGAGGCAAGCCTCTCAACCGCAGCTTTCCCTCGATCAGGCCGAACCGTTCGGCTCGGTTGTGGTTGATGAACCCGGAAGGAGCCAAACGCTGAAGATCAAGAATGTGGGGCAGGTGCGGGTCGCGGGGATCCGCTCCCGACTGTCGCGGCGATCCTCCGATTTCGACGCCAGAATCGAGAACCCCCGCCCCCTGAATCCGGGTCAATCACTCCTCGTGCGAGTTCATTTCCGCCCGATGCGCCCAGGGCCTCGGCATGCCGTCCTGCATATCGACAGCAGCGCCCCGTCCGTTTCCACGAACCTGGCCGGGGTGGGAGTGCGTCCCGCGAAATCTCCGCGTTTCCCCCGTGGCGTGTTTTGACCTGGCGCTATGAACCGATTTGTTTTACTATCTGCTACCTCTGCGAACCCTGATTCCTAAGTGTCCCGTTCCTACCCAAATCTCCTGACAATTCGTGCCATGAAACGTATCTTCTCGTCCTTCCAACGACACCTTGCGGTAGCATCTTGCCTCTTGCTCGGCGTTAGTGCCGCAGTCGGCGATGGACCGGACCCGGGCCCCGGCAATCTCACCATCACGGTGCAGGAAAATGAAAACGGTTCCCTGACCATCAGTGCGGCCGGCACGGCGAATGTGAGCCATTCTGGATGGTTTCAGGTCACCAGCCGATCCTGGGAGCCCGCCTCCCCACCGACCCCCCTCCCCGACGAACTCACCCTCCCTCTCCCTCCGGGGATCACCTTCACCTTTCCCGACAATCCGGAAGACGTTTCCGAGAACGAGCCCGATCGCCCGCAAAATGGAGAGAATGACCCGATCACCCTGCCTGCGACAACCGTTGATTTTGAAGAGGGCGCGTGGGGGCTTGGCGCATTCGGAGCCGTCTTGTATGGAGGGGATACCGTGACCGGAGCTGGCTCGGTGACCGTCAACACCATCCCCTTTTCCCACTTTGTGCCGGGTACCTTTGTCGTCGAAGCCGACGAGCCGACATCCGAACCGGAACCCAGACCGCGGTGGAGGGGCAGTCTTTTCCAGGTCACCTACCGGGTGATTCCTTTCCAGAGGCAAGCCTCTCAACCGCAGCTTTCCCTCGATCAGGCCGAACCGTTCGGCTCGGTTGTGGTTGATGAACCCGGAAGGAGCCAAACGCTGAAGATCAAGAATGTGGGGCAGGTGCGGGTCGCGGGGATCCGCTCCCGACTGTCGCGGCGATCCTCCGATTTCGACGCCAGAATCGAGAACCCCCGCCCCCTGAATCCGGGTCAATCACTCCTCGTGCGAGTTCATTTCCGCCCGATGCGCCCAGGGCCTCGGCATGCCGTCCTGCATATCGACAGCAGCGCCCCGTCCGTTTCCACGAACCTGGCCGGGGTGGGAGTGCGTCCCGCGAAATCTCCGCGTTTCCCCCGTGGCGTGTTTTGACCTTGACCTTCGAACCAATATGTTTTACTACCTTGCATCCATACGACCCATGAAATCAGGCATCGCATCCATCCTTGTTCTCGCCGCAACCGTCGGCATCCACGCAGGCGATTGGGGAAAAGCACCCGTCCCTGACAAAACTCCCATTGAGGAATGCGTCGATCTCGGCGGAAGCATCCGTGCGGGCTATGAGACGGATTATATCTACAAGGGGATCCGTTTTGCTCGCGACAGCGCCTGGGCGGACGTGAACTACACCTATGATGGCCTCTTCGTTCCGGTCACGGTTGGCACCTTGTATCTCAATGGAATCAACGGCAGTGCCCTCGGGGCGGTCTACGACGAACTCCATCTCTACGCCAATGCGGAATTGGGCACCTACGCAGGGTTCGACTTCACCCTGGGCTACACCCACTATATCTTTCCAGAATTTCGCAGCAACGTCCTCCCTCTCGGAGGATACGGAGAGTTGAACTTTGGCATCACCCGCACGGTGGGGCCGGTCGATCTCCACTACGCGCTCGATTACGGCTTCGGCGGCGGCGGCAATGCCCCGCAGGGCTGGTATCACGAATTCGGCGTCGGGAAATCCTTCTCTCTGACCGATTCGATTGCGCTCACGCTGGGAGCCGGGGTGGCCTACACGGACGGATACTGGGGGCCGAGCGACTGGAATCATTACTATCTACGCGCTGGCCTGCCCATCTCGCTCAATTGCCGCACCACCCTGACCCCCTACATCGGTTACGTGGGCGGTCCTGACGGATGGGTCGTCGATGGTGCCTTGGGGGCTGATTCGGTTCAGTCCGATATCCTGCACGGCGGCCTGTCGCTGAGTGTCACCTTCTGATTCTTCGACGAAGCTCTGCCTGATTGCGGGCAGGAAACAAGGACCGTTCTTCCCGCCCTGTCGGGAGAACGGTTTTTTGTTTTACATTGATTTCCCAGACAGGGAGAGAAGATGTGCATTGCGTCCGGTGCTGCAGTTCGTCAGGAGATTACCGCGCATTCGAGCCACCGCAGAGTTTTGCTGGCGTATCGACAATCGGCCTCCTACGATATCGCCCGATCCTCTTTGCCCATGAATGTCGCCACCCTTCTGCCCCGATTCCGTGCGAGCGGGTTGATGGGACCGCTCGGACAGCCCACGATCACCCCCCTGACCGGAGGGGTTTCCAGCGACATTGTCCTCGTAGAGACTCCCCTCCATCGGCTCGTCGTGAAGTCCGCCCTGCCCAGGCTGAAAGTCCGCGACGAGTGGTTCGCCGACGTCTCCCGGAACCGGGTCGAACAGGAGTTCTTTCAGTATGCCGCCCGGTGTATCCCCGCATCGGTGCCGCGCATCCTCGATGGCGAACCCGCTGAAGGCTGGTTTGCGATGGAATATCTTGGTCGCGAGCTGCAGACCTGGAAAAGCGACTTGCTGGCCGGCCAAATCGACCCCGCCGTGGCCCGGCGCGTCGGCGATTCTCTCGGTCGCCTCCATGCTGCCTCGTGGAACGATCCCGCCGCCCTCGCGCGTTTCGATACCCTGGACAACTTCCACGCCCTGCGCATCGAACCCTATCTCCTGACCACGGCCAAACGGATCCCCGAAGCGGCGGCCTTTCTCCGTGCCGAGGCCGATCATCTCGCGGCGACGAAACTCGCACTGGTCCACGGCGACTACAGTCCCAAGAATCTTCTCGTGGGGCCCGAGCGCCTCGTCATCCTCGATGCCGAATGTGGCTGGTTTGGGGATCCGTCTTTCGACACCGCATTTCTCCTGACCCACCTGCACTTGAAAGCCCTTCTCCATCCTGCTGCGGCCACTCTCGTCCCGGCCTTCTGGTCGGCCCATGCCGCCGCCCTGGGAAAAGACCTCGAAGACCGCACCATCCGCCTGCTCCTTTGCCTCCTGCTCGCGCGAGTTCATGGCAAATCGCCTGTCGAATATCTCGATGAACCACAGCGCCGGCGCATCACTCACTTTGTCCTGACAAACCTACCGAACCCGCCGTCCACTCTCGCCGAGTTCACAGCCGCCTGGATGACCCCATGAAACTCACCGGACTCGACGCCATTCAGATCTTCGACAGCCGCGGGTATCCCACCATCGAGGTGATTGCGACCCTCGAGGATGGAACCATCGGACGTGGTCTCGTGCCTTCGGGAGCCTCGACGGGCAGCCACGAGGCCTGGGAACTCCGCGACGGCGATCCGGGACGTTTCCAAGGTCGCTCGGTCTTTCGAGCGATCGGACACGTCACCGGCGAAATCGCCCGCGCCCTTTCCGGATGCGATGCCTTCGACCAGACCGGACTCGACGCCGCCCTCGTCGCACTGGACGGCACGCCGAACAAGTCGCGGCTCGGTGCCAACGCCATTCTCGGCGTCAGTCTCGCCGTCGCCGCAGCTTCCGCGCACGCCCGCCGGATGCCGCTGCACGCTTCGCTCGGCGGCGGCACTCTCCTGCCTCTGCCCGAAATCCAAATTTTTGGCGGCGGCAAACACGCCCAGGGCCGCATCGACATCCAGGACTTCATGATCGTCGCGCTCACTGCCTCCAGTTACGCGGAGACACTGGAAGTCGCATCGGCGGTCTTTCATGCCGCCGCCGAGGAAATGCGCGACCGCGGGAAGCTCGCTGGCGTGGCCGACGAAGGCGGCTACTGGCCGCTCTTTGACCGCAACGAGGAAGTCTTTGAGGTGCTGCTCGCCTCCATCGAGCGCGCCGGATATTCACCGGGACACGACGTCGGCCTCTCTCTCGACATCGCCGCGACGGACCTCTGGCGCGATGGTTTCTATCGGCTCGGACTCGAGGGCCGTCGTTTTTCCACCGAAGACTTTGCCGCTCTTATGATCGACTGGGTGGATCGATATCCCATCGTCTCGATCGAAGATCCCATGGCCGAGGATGATTGGGAAGGGTGGCGTCTCGTCCGCAACGCCGTCGGCCATCGCTGCCAGCTCATCGGCGACGACCTCTTCACCACACACCTCGATCGAATCGAGCGCGGCATCGCCACCGGAGTTGCCAATGCCGTGCTCATCAAACTGAACCAGATCGGCACCGTCACCGAGACACTCGCAGCGATTCGCCGAACTCAGGCGGCCGGGTGGTTGCCCGTGGTCTCGGCTCGCTCGGGTGAGACCGAGGATGCCTTCATCGCCCACCTTGCCGTCGCCACCGAGGCCGGACAGCTCAAGGTCGGGTCCTTCAGCCGCAGCGAACGCCTCGCGAAATGGAACGAGGTCCTTCGCATCGAACGCGAACTCGGCTCCCGCGCCCGCTACCTCGGAGCCGGGATTTTTGCTCGTGCGGGCATCTGCCCGTCCGTCTCTTCGTGACACGCTTCCCAGGCATCCCAGTATGATCACTGCCTTCGGCGCATCGGCTGGGAGAAAATCAGATCCGCCACCGGAACCGGAGTGCGGAGTTCCGCCGGATTTCCGAAGAAGGTGCGCCCTCGTTTCACCTCGCGGTCGTGCAGACGGGCGATCTCGGCGGTCCGCAGGTTTCGGATCGTCTCCGCAGTGAGTGGTTGGCCATTGGCGTGGGTGTCAGGATAGGCGATAGCCTCGATGCGGATGAACGACGGAATCGCTTTTCCGGACGCATCGCGCGGCACGATCCATTCTCCCCTGTTCCCATCGATGACGGCCGCGATGCCCCGGTCGGTGATGATGCGGATCTGCACATGGCACCGTCGCGATTCGTCCTGGCCGTTCACTTCGACTTTCAGGGAACGGACCCCACCCTCTTCGGTTCGCTCCAGAACGATGCGCCGAAAGCGGAATCCGCTGCGATCAAACGGCGCGACCA
>CALDKL010000285.1 GCA_937898895.1 uncultured Verrucomicrobiae bacterium
GCCCAGGAGATTGCGCCCCCGGTCGAGCAACTCCAGGCGGCCGGTTGGTAGCGCCGCGAAACCCCTGCCGATACGGTTTTCGAGATCGTGATTTACGAGGAATTGCCCTCCCTTGGCCAACGCGACCGGATTCTCGAGAGTGAGGTGCGGGGGGTACGCTGAAGGAGTCGGTCTCCGTTTGTGATCTTCG
Source organism: uncultured Verrucomicrobiae bacterium (assembly GCA_937898895.1). GTDB lineage: Bacteria > Verrucomicrobiota > Verrucomicrobiia > Verrucomicrobiales > DEV007 > Arctic95D-9. The sequence goes on from CALDKL010000285.1 coordinate 191, forward strand.
GCCTTGCGTTCCCTGGTTCGCGTGGGTGGTTCGATCCGTGAATGGCATTTTTCGGCCACTCTCGGAAAGCCTCAGAACGCCCCGCGAATCTCTTCCCTGTGGAAAAGCACCTCTCGCGCGTTTACAGTGGCATCATCGCCAGGACCTCCGACACGCCCCCCATTCCCAACTTCGAGATACTCGGCCGTATTGGCGGAGGATCCTACGGAGAGGTCTATCTCGCACGCACCGTCACCGGGATGTACCGCGCCGTGAAGGTCGTGCGGCGTGAGGACTTCGAATACGAACGGACCTTCGAACGCGAGTTCGAAGGCATCCAGCGCTACGAAAAAGTCTCGCAGGATCATCCCGGTCTCGTCGATGTCCTCCATGTGGGTCGCGACAATGAAGCGGGTTTTTATTACTACGTGATGGAACTCGCCGACGACGAGAGCGGCGAAGCAGTCGAGGACCACCTTTCCACCTACAAGTCACGCACCCTTTCCTCCGATCTGCGTCGACGAGGCATCCGCACGGTGCGGGAATGCGTCGATCTCGGCATCGCCATCGCCGGGGCGCTGGGTCATCTCCACCGGGCGGGTCTCACCCATCGCGATGTAAAACCATCGAACATCATTTTTGTCAAAGGTCAGGCCAAATTGGCGGATGTCGGCCTCGTCGCGAGCACGGGTCAGCGCACTTTTGTCGGCACAGAGGGATATGTGCCACCCGAAGGGCCGGGCACGAGTTCTGCCGATCTCTATTCGCTGGCGATGGTGCTCTACGAGATGCACACGGGCAAGGACCGCCTCGATTTCCCGGAACTTCCGACCAATCTCGAGATTCCCCCAAGCGTGAACCGCGACGAATGGCGGGCGCTCAACGGTGTGATCTGCCGGGCCGGGTCTCCCGATCCCCGAAAGCGTTACGAATCAGCGAACGCGCTCATCCGGGCGCTCGAGACCGTCTGTGCCGTGCCGTGGAAAGCCCCCACCCCGAGGCGCAGCCTCCTGCCCGCCTTCTTCGGTACGGTGGCGGTCCTCGGCATTCTCGGCATTGCCGGATTCGGTGGCTGGTGGCTCTGGAAGGACAACCAGAAGTTTGTCGAGCAGCACGGCAATCTGCTTTCAGACAAAGGTGACTCCGGAGGGATCAACGGAGCGGGCCTGCGCACTCCCATCGGAGAGGTGAAACCCCTCAGCAAGAACCCGGCGGCGGAAGCAAAGCCGACCAAAACAACGGCGAAAGAGACCAGCTCCGACAAACCCGTTTCGCCGCAGAAGACCTCGAATACGGGAACCTCGGAAACCGCCGTTGCAAAGAAACAACCCGCGAAAGAAGTGAATCCGGCGAAGACCCCAATCGCCGATTCGTCCTCGAAACCGAAACCTGAGACCACCCCGGCGAAGGTGCCTGACCGGCCCGCCCAAACGCCGGACAAGGAAGTCCCGATGCTGGTTGCCACCGAAGTCACTGCGGCAGGCGGAGCCAGCGGCCCCGCCAAACCGCTCACTGCCGAGATCGTTCGGGGACAAATCAAGATCACGAGCCAGCCCCCCGCCGCCACGGTCTACCTCGACGGGAAAGAAATCGGAACCACGGAAACCCGCCTTCTCGATTTCCCGGTCGGCCCGATCGAATTGATCCTGAAACACGAGGGATACCACGACTATCGGTACCGTGGAGAAGTTCGGGAAGGCACCCAGGTCATCTCCGCCAATCTCCTCCCCGATCTCGGGCCCCTTCCCGGAAATCCGTGGATCAATTCCCTCGGAATGGAATTTCGGCCCCTCGGCACCGACCGCCACCAATCGGTGGGCGAGATCACCGTGGCCGTCTTCGACCGATTTCTCGAGGAATCCGGTGAACAAATCCCGCGGGCCGGACTCAACGGCATCGTCCAGGTGTCGGAGAATCGCGCCCTCTGGAGCTTCTGCGACTGGCTCACCGAGCAGGACCGCCGCAGCGGTTACCTCGGCCCCAATCACTACTACGGCCCCGTGCGAAGCGATCTCGGCGGACGGAAGAACTCGTTTTTTGTATCGGTCGAGCACACCTTCGGGACTCTGGTTCTCAATTCCGAACCGCGTGGGGCAAAGATCTTTCGCAAAGGAACCCTCCTCGGGGAG
>CALDKL010000286.1 GCA_937898895.1 uncultured Verrucomicrobiae bacterium
GGCCGCAGCCAGTCGCAGCAGAAGGGGTATGAGAAATGCAGGCTAGATCCCGACCATGCGGGGAAGCGAGAAAAATCTGCGGAGCGCTCGCATTTGCGAGAGCCTCGTGAAAACGGCTGCAGTCGATCTGCGAACAGGTGGTGAAGGCACCCCCGAGACGAACCTGCACCGCAACTGCGCCGGGATGCTGCCTTGCAGAATGCGCTCCTTCGGAGTTTCCTTGTCGTCCGAATCATGAAAACGACCCCGATTGCCATCCTTGCCCTTTTTGCACTGGCTCTCCCCGCCATGGCCCAGACCAGCACACCTCCTCTCGCAGCGCCGACAACTCCTGCGGCTCCTGTCGCAACACCGGCCGTGGTTCTTCCTCCACAGAAGGCCTACGTGGCCGCACAGAAATTCGGAAATGACGGAAAAGTGAATCCTGGCTTTACCGGCCTGCATGAAAAGTTCGTGAAAGAGGCTCGGGAAGGGAAGGCAAACCTGGTGTTCCTCGGCGACTCCATCACTGCGGGCTGGGGGCGACAACCCGCCATCTGGGAGGAAGCTTTCGGCAAGTACACCCCCTTGAATTTCGGGATCGGCGGCGACCGCACTCAGCATGTCCTGTGGCGTATCGAAAACGGAGAGCTCGAGGTCATTCGGCCGAAGGCAGTTGTGCTCATGATCGGGACAAACAACGCCGGAACCGACTCCGCCGAGGATATTGCCAGGGGCATTACCACCATCGTTGACACCATCAAGTCGAAGCAGCCACAGGCGAAGATCCTGCTGCTCGCCGTTTTTCCCCGCGGAGAGAAGCCCACCGGCAAGATGGGAATCGCCAACGAGAAGCTGAAGAAGGTCAACGAGATCATCGCCAAACTCGGCGACGGGAAGACTGTCCACTACCTCGACATCGGCGGGAAGTTTCCCGTCGTCGACGGTGCGCTCAGCGCCGAAGCCATGCCCGATTTCCTCCATCTTTCCGAGTCCGGATACCGTATCTGGGCTGACGCGATCGGTCCGAAGCTGGCGGAATTGATGAAGTGACCTTTCTCTGCGTTTCCTGCCTCCCGATTTCCACCCTCCAGATCTCTCTTCGTTTACGCGGCGCGGTCGTTGGTGGCCGATGCGGTTGCCGCCGCCGCCGTATTGGTTTCGCCAGAGTCGCTGAGGGAGAGGGAAAAGATCGTGTCCCGAT
>CALDKL010000287.1 GCA_937898895.1 uncultured Verrucomicrobiae bacterium
GGCCGAAGCGTTGGGATACCTCGAAAAACCCCAGAGCGAGATCACCGCGCTCCGCATAGGCACCACCGAGGAAGTCATCTCTCTAAAGGATCTCCAGACCATGGGAGGAAAGTTGCAAATGGCGGCTCCAGTCATCGACTTCATGATGAGAGGCCAGTCGCAGTCGGCTTCTGGGATGGTGCAACACCTTCTCGGAAAAGACCGCTTTTTCGAGGTGAACCCCAAAACCGCCCCGGGAGATTTCCACCTCGATAAACTCAGCAAGGAACTCCTCGCTATGGGCGAGGCCGAATGGCGTCACGCCTCCTCCGAACTCTTTGACCGGGGATTCTTCGATCATCAGGCGGCTCCCTTCGAGCCCTGTCACAAACTCAACTAATTAACCCAACCAACAAAACCCAAACGACCATGAAGACGAAAGATCAGATCATCGAGGCCCTCGTGGCCGCTTTGGAAATTCCACCCAGTGCCTACGACAAGGCCCACGACCGATACAAGGACTTGGGCGACTGGTTCTGCGAAGGTTCGCTGAAAGCCAACAAGCCAAGAATTTACGCCCAGGGGTCCTTCCGCCTCGGGACTGTCATCCGCCCCCTTCACGATGGCGAATCCTACGACCTGGATGTCGGCTGCCGTCTTGAGGCTGGCATCAGCAAGCACACCCATACTCAGGAGAATTTGAAGACGCTCGTCGGTGACGAACTCGAAGCCTACCGGAAGGCCCGGCAAATCAAGAAGGAGCTCGAAGAAAAGCACCGTTGCTGGTGCCTCGAATATGCGGACGAACTCCGGTTCTCGGAGGACATCGTTCCCTCCATTCCCGAGGAAATGACCAAGCAGGCCTCACTCGCTGAGGCGATGGTCAAACATGGCCTCGCTCGTGGGCTCGCCGAAAACGTGTCTCACCACTCCGGGAATATCACCGACAATCGTCAGGCCAACTACCGCTACATCGATCCCGACTGGCGAATCTCCAACTCAGAAGGCTATGCCAAGTGGTTTGAATCCCGCATGGAAATCGCAACCGGGCTCGTGGAGAAAGTCGCCATGATGGCGAAGCAGGCCAAAGTGGAAAAACTCCCCGCTTGGAAATGGAAAACGCCACTTCAAAAAGTCATCCAACTTTTGAAGCGGCACCGGGATTCGATGTTCGCCAAGAACCCCGACTCCAAACCCATTTCCATCATCATCACGACACTGGCGGCTGCTGCCTACCGGGGTGAGGACAACACCACCTCAGCGCTGGAGCGCATCCTTGCCGACATGGATCGCTACATCCTTCCGACAATCCCCCGTGTCCCCAATCCAGTGAACCCAAATGAAGACTTCGCGGACAAATGGCACGAGCCGAAATACGCCCACCTCAACTTGGAAGGAAACTTCCACGGTTGGCTCAAGCAGGCCCGAGCAGACTTCCAGAACACCGAAAAACTCAACACAGAAGAACTGATACAAAAGTTCACCGTTCAAAAGTTTGGGCTGCGTATTCCACAGGACTTGAGAGAACCGTTTTTTGATTTACGCGGCCAAGCGCAGGCCCTCGGCACGATCAAGATCGAGACGATGGGAGAGGAATTTCGCGAGGTCACAGGTATTTGAGCCATCGAAGAGAAATTCGGGGAGACAATGACGCAGGGCCATGGCAACGATTTGTTCGGAAGGGGGAATTCCCGGTCGGATGGTGCGGATCCAAGAGCCGAAGTGACTCCAAACGAGTCGCGGATGAAGGACGGAAAGGATCTGGAGCAGACCTTGAGCGATGACGCCGGTTTGGAGATGACAATGGTAGGCGCGGATTTTGCGTCGGACCTGCTGGCGATAGAGATCGCTTTTGTGGTGGAGATGC
>CALDKL010000288.1 GCA_937898895.1 uncultured Verrucomicrobiae bacterium
TCGCCACGGACTCGAGCCCAACCTCTTCGAACGGATGACCCGGGCGGCGGAAGGTCGCGGCACTGCCGAGGCTCCGGATACCGTCCGCGATCTCGGAAGAGAATACCTCTTCGGCGACGCCAACACTCTCGGGGCCGTCTCGTTTTACGATTTTCTCAGAAAGGAAAACGAGGGCAAAAAGGTCTTTCTGTGCAACGGCTCGGCCTGCCTTTGCGCGGGGACGCAGGACCGTCTCCGCCACCAGTTCGAATCGCATTTTTCAAGAGAGGAAATCGGCCACATCTGTTGTCTTGGGCGCTGTCACGAGGGCGGAGCATTCCAATACGAAGGCAAAAATTATTCCGGCCAGGCGAAGGCGGCTCTCGAGAACCTCTTTGAGACGGGACAGGGTGATTCGACCGATCGCTATGAGGTGGTCAGCGCCCTCGAGCCCGCTCTCCTTACCGCGCCCTTCCCCGGCATCGAACAGTACTACGCTCCGTTCATCGCGTTGATTCGCGACGGTGACCGCGAGGCTCTCGCCGACGAACTGAAGGACAGCGGTCTGCGCGGACGCGGCGGGGCCGGCTTCCCCCTCCATCTGAAATGGGCGAGTTGCCGCAGTGCGCCGGGGCCGGTGAAATACATCGTCTGCAACGCCGACGAAGGCGATCCCGGTGCCTACATCGACAAGTATCTCATGGAGGAGCGACCCCACAGCGTCCTCCTTGGCATGATGGTGGCAGGCTGGTATGCCGGGGCGAATTCGGGCGTGCTCTATATCCGCGCCGAGTACCCGGATTCCCTCACGAGGATCAACGATGCGATCACCGAACTCCGCGCCGCCGGCCTTCTCGGAGAAAACATCTGCGGCAGCGGATTTGATTTCATCCTGAAGACGATCAAGGGGGCCGGGGCCTACATTTGTGGCGAGGAAACCGCCCTGCTCGCGAGCATCGAGGGCCAGCGACCCGAGGTGCGGGTGCGACCGCCCTTTCCCACGGTGGAGGGACTCTTCCGAAAGCCAACCATCCTCAACAACGTCGAGACCTTCGCCAACCTCCACTCCATCCTCACACTCGGCGGTAAAGGCTACGCCTCCATCGGGACGGCGCAATCGACCGGGCCAAAACTTCTCTCCCTCGATTCGCTGTTTGTCAGGCCCGGCATCTACGAGGTCGCCATGGGAACCCCTCTCGAGGAGGTCTTTGCGATGGCGGGCGGGTTTCGGGAGCCGGTGAAGGCTGTACAAGTCGGAGGACCACTCGGTGGACTCGTTCCTATCGGGCAGGTCGGGTATCTGACGGTGGACTTCGAATCTTTCCGGAAAGAGGGTTTCCTCCTCGGTCACGCCGGAGTGGTCAGCGTCCCGGAATCGATGCCGATGATCGAATACATCCAGCATCTTTTCCAGTTCACCTCCGACGAGAGCTGTGGGAAATGTTTTCCCTGTCGCCTCGGCAGCACCCGCGGGAAAGAACTCATCGCCAAGGCCCGGACCGAAGGGGATTTCAGGATCGACCGTGAACTGATGGGGGACCTTCTCGACACAATGGAGAAGACCAGCCTCTGTGCCCTCGGGGGCGGTGTTCCGCTTCCGATCAAGAATGCACTGAAGTATTTCGAGGACGAACTCGCGCCCTTTTTCACCGGAACTATCCACGAGCGCCGCAAACCCTATCAGGCGGGCTCCTCGCCTGTTTCCTGAAACTCCACGAATGAATCCGTGCTCTCTTTCCAGGCCCGCCCGAAACGCGTAAAGCCCGCAATCCTCCCAACCCCCTTCTTCCGATGGTCCAGGATCTCTCCTCCCTCACCGCCTTCCTCGATGGAGAGCCCATGCTCTTTTCCGAGGGGGACACCCTGCTCAACTTCATCGACCGCCATCGCGGTCGGGGGCATGTCCCGACACTCTGCGATGCTCCGCAGCTCGAGCCCTATGGGGCCTGTCGAGTCTGCTCGGTCGAAGTCGCGATGCAACCCGATGGACCGCGCCGCGTCGTCGCTTCCTGCCACACCCCGCTGACGGCGGGCATGCACATCTTTTCGGAATCGGATCAGGTTCGCAGACTGCGACGCAACATCATCGAACTGGTCCTCACCGACCACCCGCTCGACTGCCTCACTTGCGAGGTCAACGGAAACTGCGAACTCCAGACCGTGGCGGGAAAGGTCGGCGTGCGGAAGGTGCGCTACCCTGCGGGAGCCAATCATCTCGACCGGAAGAAAGATCTCTCGCATCCCTACATGACGAGCGATCTCTCGAAGTGCATCAACTGCTCGCGTTGCGTGCGTGCCTGCGACGAGGTGCAGGGGCAGCACGTCCTATCCATGCACGGGCGCGGCTTCGCCGCACGCATCATCAAGGGGCTCGACCAATCCTTCATGGATTCCACCTGTGTGTCCTGCGGGGCGTGCTCCCAGGCCTGCCCGACTTCGGCGATCAGTGACGTTTTTGAATCGAAGTCAATCGAGGCAACAAAGAAGACGCGTACGGTCTGCACCTACTGTGGCGTCGGCTGCAACCTCAACGTGGCCACGAAGGGACGCGAGATTCTCAGTATCCAGGCTCCGACTGACTCCGAGGTGAACCATTCTCACACCTGCCTAAAAGGCCGTTACGCCTTCCGCTTCGTCAACCACCGCGACCGCCTCCGCACTCCCCTGATCCGCTACAATGGCCACTTCACCGAAGCCACCTGGGAAGAGGCCTACGATCACATCGTCAAAAACCTAACAAGAATCAAAAACGAT
>CALDKL010000289.1 GCA_937898895.1 uncultured Verrucomicrobiae bacterium
TGGCATGGAAGGGAGGCCTCGTGCAGTTGCTCGGAGGAAAAAAGCCGGGCGAGGGAAATTCGGATTTCGTCCGTTTCCGCACGCCGGAAGGATTGAAGGATCTGGCCACCTGGGTGGACGGCATTGGCCCGTCGATCAACGATGTGGTGACGGGCTCGAGTCCGGGAGAACTCCGCATCACCAACCTGGTTCGGGACGCCCACGCTGCCGGGCTTGAGGTCCATCCTTACACGGCAAATGCGGACGGCCTGCCGAAGTGGGCAGCGAGTTATCGCGAGCTGATCGCAGCCCTCCGCGAGGCGGGGGTGGACGGATATTTCACCGACTTCCCGGGCCTGGCTCGGGCGGAGAACGAAGTGCGCCCGTGAGCGGGTGCGATGCGGATTCAGAGTTCACTCGCTTCGGCCTCGGTGACCCGTTCCAGTTCGTTGCACAACCATGACGTTTGCTCGTTCATGCCCGAGGCTGCCATGTCAACCCGGATGGGGCGGAGCCTTCCGACGATTTCCGACAAACGCAGGTCCCCAACGTGCCCAAACCGACCCGAGGGCAAAATTCAGTGCTTGCGCTTTGGGTGTTTCACAGAAAAATATGGCAAGTAAGTAGTTTATCCACAGCAACCTATCAAATCTCACAATCCCTTGGGCCAGGGTTCGAATCCATGTGATCGCACCGTCATCCCGAGTCGGCCCGTTCACAACGGGCGGGTCTTTTCGCCTGTGCGCCCACCGATGGGGAGAAGGTTTCGGGAAGGACGGACGAGAGGAAACGAAACTCTCGAGGGCGGTGCGGTTGCGGAATGGTGACAGTGGGCGCAGGGTGAATGGGTTTCATCGGCAGGCTCCTGGATTTCAATACCGAATCCTCCCGATTGCGTTGGTGCATTTCCCTTCGGGACGGGATCACAAAATTCGTTGCCGCAGGCGGGACGGGACTCTTTACTGGAGAAGAGATGCTCTTTGAACGCGCCGCCATCGCCACACTTGCCCGACGCCTTCGCGACAAACACGGAATTTTCCTCGGCACCACCTCGTGGCGCTATCCGGGCTGGTGCGGGATCCTCTACGACGAGGATCGCTACCTCTGGGGCAACCATTTTTCAAAACAACGCTTCTCGGATCATTGTCTGGAAGAATATGCGGAAACATTCTGTTCCGTCTGTGTCGATGCGACCTATTACGCTCTGCCGCGAAAACGATTCCTCGAAGGACTCGTCGGACAGGTGCCGGGTGAGTTTGTCTTTTCCTTCAAAGTGCCTGACGACATCACGATTCGCACCTTCCCCAAGGTCGATGGATTCGGCGCTCGTGCCGGGAAACGGAATGATTTCTACCTCAGTCCGGAGTTGCTCGAAATGGGATTTCTCCGCAGGCTGGAGCCGATGCAGAAGCAAGTCGGGGCTCTCATCTTCGAGTTCTCGCACTTTCACCCGGGCGAATACGAACATGGGCGGGACTTCGTCGCCCACCTCGATCAGTTCTTTTCGCGTGCTCCCAAAGGCTGGCGATATGCCGTCGAGATCCGAAACGGCAACTGGCTCCATCCGGAATACTTTGCGATGCTCGCGTCGCACGGCGTCGCGCATGTCTACAACCAGTGGACACGAATGCCTCCGGTGCTCGAGCAGATGACGGTGCATCCGCCCGAGGCGAATCCCTTTCTCGTGGCCCGATTTCTTCTGACCCCGGGGCGCAGTCACGAGTGGTCGAAAGAGCAGTTCGAGCCCTTTCACCAGTTGCGCGAGGTCGATCCCATGGCCCGCGAAGCGTTGGTCCGTCTGCTGCAGGCGGGCCAAACGGGCAGGGAAGGGGTTTCGTCATTTTTCTACGTGGGTAACGAACTCGAGGGCAACGCCCTGCACACGATCTCCGATGTGCTCGGCGGGTTGTTTGTCGAGGAGGTGGGATAGGGCTCTTGCGCGGTGCATTGGGACGCGGCCTTCGATCAGGGAGAGCGGCAGTTGGGGCCGAGCACGCGGACCGGGCGGTTTGTGGTCTGGTTTTCTCCGTCCCTCCGGAGTGGGACATCCCCAGGTGGCCTGGCCCGGCAATGAAAAGCCCCCGCAGGAACTCTGCGGGGGCTCTTGAATCCAGGACCGCCGTGAGAAAGGCGGGAGACGGCGGATGGTTACTTCCCGGTCTGTCTGCTGGAAAAGGGGCGGAGGGGAGCGGTGGAGCGCACGGAGGATTGGGGCTGGGGCGATCGGTCGGTATTGCGTGCCTCAGGCGAACGGCGGAGGCCGGAGGATCTTTCCTGTCTCCAGAAGGAGAGACCGCTTGCTGGTTCCCATGCGTTCGCATCCCAGGTGACGAAATCCGGGGTCCCGGAAGTCGCCTGGATCGAGGTCGATTCCTCCGCATGCCCGGAGATCGGGAGCCACATCGCAGGAATTAGAAAAAGAGAGCGGAAGAGCATGTGTAAATTTTTCTAAATTTATAAAAATTATAATAATTGTCAAAATTTTTATTTATTCTTCCTGCGTAGTCTATGAATTTCCTGCGTTGTCTGGATTTCCGCCACTGCCTACCGAAGGAGTCCGTCGGACGCGAGGTGCCCCGGGCAGTCTCAGAGCGGGGAGAGGCTCCAATCCAGAGCAATGCCCATTCCATAGGGCAGGGGGACGACGGGCTCCTCCTCGGTGACAAGGGGGGCTGTCTGAGAAGGGCACCGCACCATGGAAAAGCGTTCCGTTGAACCTGGAAAACCGTAGAAGGAAGGACCGTTCGTGCACAAAAATCGGATGAAGGCTGCTTGACCGGAATCGGAGGAAAGGTCGGCTCCGGCCGCCTCGAACGCCATCGCATAGAGTTGCGGGGCGCATCCGCCGGTGTAGCATCCGGCCGCACAACCGCACTCGGTGGCTTTGGTCGTGTGGGGGGCACTGTCGGTGCCGGCGAAAAAGTTGTCTTGGCCCTCGGTGAGGACGGCCTCGCGTAGTGCGGCGCGGTCGCGTTCGAATTTCACGAGAGGCAGGCAGTAGAGATGGAGCTTAAGCCCCTGCACGAGGTGTCCCACGGTGTAGAGCAGATGTTGCGGGGTGATCGTTGCGGCTACGGTCGCGGGAGCCTCTTTCACGAAAGCCGCCGCCGCTGCCGTGGTGATGTGTTCGCAGACGATCCGCAACTTCGGGTGGGCCTCGAGGAGGCGGGGCATGGTCTCGGCGTAGAACCGCGATTCCGCTGATTCCTCGCGGTCGAAGTAGGCCGTACCGGTGAGGCCGTGTTCCTCTCCGTGGATGCAGAGGACGATGCCGTGTGCCTCCATGGCGCGGAAGACCTCGCTCCCGATCCACTCGGACATGGGCACGCCGTGCTCGGCGTTGGTGGTGCCGTGGGGAGGGTAGTATTTGCAGGCCTCGAGCAGACCTGTGGCAGCCCCTTGCTCGATCATCGCAGGAGTTGTCTCGCGGGTGAGGTAGAGGGGGACGATCAGTTTTTCAAAGGAATCCGCACCGGCGGCAAGGAGGTGTTCGCGGTACTGCTGGATCGACCCCACCCTCTCTGAGGGGGGACCGAACAGGGTTGCCACGGGCGGTTTTGTGTTGGGCATGGCGAGGGCTCCGGCGCAGCCCATCGCGAGATGGTCAGCGAGGTAGCGAGCCGTGTTCGGTCCCTGCCGGAAATGGGCATGCAGATCAAACCATCGAGGGAGTTCGAGGCGCATGGAAGGGATCAGAGCGTCTTGATGCGGAGGTTGCGGAAGCGATAGGTCTGCCCTTTCTCGCCGTGGTGTTGGATGCCGAGAAAGCCCCTCGCGTCGGTGTCGTCGGTGTATTCGGTGGTGACGACGCCATTGATTTCGAGCCGGATCTGATTGCCTCGGCAGGTGATGCGAACGTGGTTCCAGTCGTTCCGTTTGAGGGCATTCTGGATTTCGGGTTTTTTGAAGTGGGCTTGGGAGGCGGCTTCGTGGGCGAGGGCGGACTCGAGCTTGGTGCGGCCTTTCTGGCTTGGCCAGAGCCATTGGTTGCGGCCTTCGTCGTAGAGTCCGCCTGACCAGCGGCGATCCGAGCCATCGATTTCGCACTGGTATCCGTAGACCTTGTTCGGCTCGACGTGACAGCGGAACATGAAGCCCGAATTTGCCTGGCCTTCCGGGAGGAGGATTTCGCCCTCGAAGACAAAGTCGCCATATTGGTCTTCGGTCACGAGGAAAAACTTCTTGTCTGCGGTCAGATGGATTTCGTTTCCGACGATCACGGCCTTGCCCCAGTCGAAGGGATTGCGCCAACCAGAGAGATCCTTGCCATTGCAGAGCGGTATGAAATCGTCGTCAGCGGCATGGGCGGGATTGAAGGCGAGGGCGAGTCCTAAAGCAAAAAAAAAAAACGGGAGAGGGTGATTCATGGGGCAGATTCGCGGTGTTTG
>CALDKL010000290.1 GCA_937898895.1 uncultured Verrucomicrobiae bacterium
TGCTTCTTGGCCATGGTTTTTGTTTGGATCCAGGTGGTTTGTGATGAAAAAAGCGCGAAAGGAAATGCGGACAATGCCTCCGGAGGAAGGCCTGTTGGGCTGCGACCGTGCGGGGGCGAACGGAGAAAGACAGCCTCGACGCTGAGGCGCGCCACTGTAAGCGAGCAGGCCAGAGTGTCAACCGTGATCGCGGAGGAGGGGGCGGCGAAGAGGATGGGCACGTCGGACGCGGAGGTTTCCGATGCGAAAACCTATCACGGGGGGAAGGAAACGGAGGAGAAGTGAGGTTTCGCACAGTCCACCCGCCCTGCTGGGTCCCTCAAGACGGTCGTATCCACGACCGGAGACGGTCATGTCGCCCCGAGCGGGGTCAATGGGCTGCGATTCGTTTCCCTTTGGGTTGGTTGAGTTCGACGAGCAGATTGGTGAACCAGCTCTCGTCGATGTCGAAGGGCTTGCCGCCCTTGATCCGGGGGAAGGCGATCGTGCTCATGCGGTCGCCGTTGTCCTCATCGAGGCCGGCCACACCGCTGACGCCTTCGAGCGCTGAGCTTGCGGCCTGAGCACAGCTCGCCTTGATCAGTTCGAGGTCGTCGGCGTTGGGGGCAGCACTGCGGGCAAAGTAGCCGCTCTTCTGCACCAGCACCTTCTCGGCCCCGAGGCGGTCCCGGAGACGGGAGGCAAACCAGTTGCCCACGTTGACGGTGTCGAGTCGATAGTGACCAAAGGCATCCTTCTCCGGTTCTTTTCCTTCGGCGATCATCTCGGCAATGATATTGTCGAGTCCGGCTCCCTCGCTGAGGAAGATGTTGACGCTGTCATTGCGATCCATCTCGATGTTGAGCCGATCGATCTCCGCCTCCATGTCGATCTCCATTTCCGGCACCCAGACCGCGTCGATATCCCAGCGAATCTGGTGGAGGAGAGCTTCGGGGAGCCAGTCATACTGGTGCAGACTCTCGTGATAGTCATAGGCGGCGCGTCCGGTGAGCCAGCCACAGTGCCGTCCCATGACTTCGTGGATGATGAGCTGCCGGGCACTCGTCGTGTTCTCGTTGGCGACGTTGCGGAAGAAACGGGCGCTCTGGTGGGCGGCGGTCAGGGCACCCAGGGTCTGCTTGATCGGGGAGACGTCGTTGTCGATGGTCTTGGGCAGGCCGACGACGGTGAGGTCGTAACCGTTTTCCTGGAGGTAGGCGGCGAGGTCGGCGGCAGTGGAGTTTGTGTCGTCTCCTCCGATGGTGTGGAGGATGTCGATGCGGTCGTTCTTGAGGCGCTCTGCGGCGATGTGCAGAGGCAGCTCGCCGGGCCTGACAAGTCCCCGTTTTGTGCAGTCGTCCACGTTGGTGAGTTTGACCCGGCTGTTGCCGATGGGGCTGCCTCCGAAATTGTAAAAGATGGCCGCCTTCTCGCGCACCTGGCGGGGGAAGTGATAGGATTTCCCGAGGAGGAGTCCCTGGTAACCGTTCAGGTAGCCCACCAGATCGGCATCGGGGGCGAGATGATTGTATTGTTCGATGAGGCCTCCAATAGAGGCGGAAAGACAGGGGGCGATGCCACCGGCGGTCAAAAAGGCGATTCTCATCAGTGAAGGAAGGGAGTGGAGGTGTGGGGGTTTCCTGGCGGCACCTTCGAATGCTTCACCAGCTTGTCAAGGCAAGGAGGGAAGCGGGCACCCGACAAGGGGGAGGGATTAAAAAATGACACCTTTGACTGCCCCAATCGGAAGGTAAATTTTTGTTTTTGATTTCTTAAATATTGAAAAATATGAATATTCTGATAAAATTTATAAATCTCACTTACTCCGATGATCCGAATTCCCTTTTTCTCGGCAGGCGAAACAGAATGTGGTCGTGAGTCGCGGGGTCTTCCCGTCTTTCCGCGGGAAGCCCTTTCCCCCGAACGAGAGCGAGTGGATCGGGTCGAAGTCCGCCTGGCCGCATTGGAGAGTCGCCTGGTTTCCCACGCCGAGGAGTTGAGATCCAGCATCGGGAGTCGGGTCATGCGGATCCAGAGCCGGATCGAACGTGCCATGCGCCCGTTTCAACCGGAATCCGAGCGGATGCGGGCGGAGCGGAGCGCGGACAATATTCTGGAGTTCGGGATCGACCATCCCGGAAAGTCCGAGACGAGCGAGGGAACGCTCTACGCGAGAAATGCCTGTGAAGCGATG
>CALDKL010000291.1 GCA_937898895.1 uncultured Verrucomicrobiae bacterium
CGCCGAGTGGGGCACCGCCGTCAACGTGCAGGCGATGGTCTACGGCAACACTGGCACCACTTCCGGTTCCGGCGTGGCCTTCACCCGCAACCCCGCCAACGGGGCCAACGAGTTCTACGGTGAGTTCCTCATCAACGCTCAGGGCGAAGACGTCGTCGCCGGCGTCCGCACCCCCGAGCCCGTCAGCGAGCTGAAAAAGCAGATGCCGAAGAGTTACGCCGACCTCATGAAGGTCCGTGCCATCCTCGAGAAGCACTTCAAGGACGTGCAGGACGTCGAGTTCACGATCCAGGAAGGCAAGCTCTTCATGCTCCAGACCCGCAACGGCAAACGCACCGCCGCCGCCGCCCTGAAGTTCGCCTCGGACATGGTCAAGGAGAAGCTCATCGATTGGGAGACTGCCGTTTTGCGCAATCCCGCCGACCAGCTCGAGCAGCTCCTCGCCCCCGACTTCGACGCCGCCGAGATCAGGAAGGCCAAGGCTCTCGCCAAAGGACTGCCCGCCGGACCCGGTGCTGCCTCGGGCATCATCTACCTGAATGCCGACCGCGCCGCCGCCGCCGCCGAAAAGGGCCAGACCGTGCTCCTCGTTCGCAATGAGACTTCTCCGGAAGACTTGCGCGGAATGATCGCCGCCGCCGGCATCCTCACCGCGAAGGGCGGAGTCTCCTCGCACGCCGCCCTCGTCGCGCGCCAGATGGGCAAGGTCTGCATCTGCGGTGCCAGCGCCGTGGACATCGACTACGACAAGAAGACCGTCACCATCGCCGGTCAGGTTTTCCACGAAGGCAAGGACAGCCTCAGCATCGACGGCACCGCCGGCACGATCTACGGCGGACTCGTCAAGACCGGCCCCTCCCAGATCGTTCTCGGCCTGCTCAAAGGCGACAAGGCCGCTGCGGCGACGGAAAAGTTTAAGCAGTTCAAGGAGCTGATGGGCTGGTGTTCGAAAGCCACCCGCCTCGCCGTGCGCACGAATGCCGATAACCCCGAGCAGACCGAGCAGGCCATCGCCTTCGGTGCCCAGGGCATCGGCCTCACCCGGACCGAGCACATGTTCTTCGAGGGCGACCGCATCGACGCCGTGCGCGAGATGATCCTCGCCGAGACCGAGCAAGGCCGCCGCGCCGCCCTGTCCAAGATCCTGCCCTACCAGCGCGAGGACTTCATCGGCATCTTCAAGGCCCTCAAGGGCCTGCCCGCCACCATCCGCCTGCTCGATCCGCCCTTGCACGAGTTCGTCCCCCACGACGAAGCTGCCCAGGGCGAGTTGGCCCGAAAACTCGGCGTTTCCAAAGATAAGGTCGCTGCCCGCGTCGCCGCCCTGCACGAATTCAACCCCATGCTCGGCCACCGTGGCTGCCGCCTCGGCATCGCCTACCCTGAAATCACCGAAACTCAGGCCCGCGCCATCTTTGAAGCGGCTGCGGAAGTCCAGAAGAAGGGCATCAAAGTGAAGCCCGAGGTCATGATCCCGCTCGTCGGATTCAAGAAGGAGCTCGACCTCCAGGTCGCGATCGTGCATGCCGTCGCCGCCGAGGTGCAGAAGGAGAAGAAGGTGAAGCTCAGCTACCAGGTCGGAACCATGATCGAAGTGCCTCGCGGTGCCCTCACGGCCGACGAGATCGCCGAGACCGCCGAGTTCTTCAGCTTCGGCACGAACGATCTCACCCAGACCGCACTCGGCATCAGCCGCGACGACATGGGCAACTTCCTCAATCCCTACACCGAGAACGAGATCTTCAAGAAGAACCCCTTCGCCACCCTCGATCAGGACGGTGTCGGACAACTCGTGAAGACCGCCATCGAGAAGGGTCGCAAGACCCGCCCCGAGATCAAGCTCGGCATTTGTGGCGAGCACGGAGGGGATCCCGACTCGGTGAAATTCTTCCACAATGTCGGACTCGCCTACGTGAGTTGCTCGCCCTACCGCGTTCCGGTCGCCCGCCTCGCTGCCGCCCAGGCCGCAATCGAGGAAAAACGCGCCGCGGCCGCGAAGGCCAAAAAGAAGTAATTCACTGCTGTATCGGTGAATTTCAAAAGGGCGGTTCCGCGAGGGGCCGCCCTTTTTCGTGGTTCCGAGTTCACACATGAGAGGTGATTCAACGCCGGTGCCGCGTTTCCGGGCAGTGCCGCGCTGATCTTGGGGCCCGGTCTGCCGCAGAGCGATCAGCGTGAACGGATATCCTCGATCTCCTCGGGTGAAGCAGGCAAGACATTCATCTTCGCGTTGTCCGGCACTTCCACCTGGGGGTTCTCCTCGTAGAGGTAGGGCTCCATGATCATGTAGACCTTTCCCCGGGCATTGGGTCGATAGGTGCGCGCCCCAAAGGCACGGGTAATCTTGACGGGCTTTTCACCCGTTTCGATCTCGAGTACAAATTGCTGCTGGCCGGAAAGCCCAAAGGTTGGATCGACCTTTCGCATTTCGTCCTGGATCTCGACGAGGGGGCGGAACAACTCTTGGTAGGCGACCTTGCCATCCTTGATTGCCGGAGGCGAGACCCGCGGAACTTCGAGATCGACGAAAATATTGAGTGAGCCCTTCGGCTGGTTCGCCACCAGGTCCGGATTTTCCGCCACGAGTACGGCAGTGTGCGGCACCTCAAGGAATCCGTCATTGTCCACTGGCAAGAGGAGCGGCTTGTCCTTGATGTCGAGAAAGAGTTTGATGTCCGACGGTTTCA
Organism: uncultured Verrucomicrobiae bacterium; assembly: GCA_937898895.1. Taxonomy (GTDB): domain Bacteria; phylum Verrucomicrobiota; class Verrucomicrobiia; order Verrucomicrobiales; family DEV007; genus Arctic95D-9. Next base: position 2,688 of record CALDKL010000291.1, read on the forward strand.
CCTCGGGATTCCGGCTCTGGATGCGGAGCTTGTAGCTCTTTGCGTCCGCCTTGGCCTTCACATCACTCTGGGCGATCCGGATGAGCTGGGCGTATGGCAGGCGGGCGAGATCGTTGTAGGCAACCGGTTTGCCAGAGAGTGTTTCGGGAGCCGCCGGGTTCTGCGGGGAAGGCGTCCCTTCTTCCTTCGGGGGCGTCGGCTTCCCTGCTTCCTGCGCTCCGAGGCACGGAACAAGTGCAAAAAAAGCGGTGGCGAAGGACGCTCGGACGATACGTGGCAGGCAGTTCATGGCGTCGAAATTTTCCGCACTCTACCGAAGGCCGCGCCGGAAGGCAACCTCTCTCTCTGCCCCTGGCAGGTGAAGAGCCGTCTCGTTTTGCTTTCCTCTCCGGGGTGAATCTGTTAGAAATCAGGATCGAACGGGCTCATGGAGAAACACAGTATCGTCGAATCGGTTCTCGATAATCTGCCGGTGGCAGTGTTCGCGAAAGATGCCACCAATGATTTCCGCTTCGTGCTCTGGAACAAGAAGCAGGAAGAAGTCACGACAATCCGGGCGGAAAAGGCACTCGGAAAGAACGACTACCATCTCTTTTCCCAGGAATCTGCCGACTATTTCCGCAGTGTCGACAAGGCGGTAATCAAACGGGGCAGCCTGATGAACGTACCGGAGGAAATCATCGAGACCAAACACGGTCGCGAAGTCCACCTTCGCACGATCAAGATCCCCGTGCATGACGCAGAGACGGGACGCACCCTCGTCGTCGGGATCAGCGAGGACATCACCGAACACGTCAAATCGCGCGAGCAGTTGGAACGACTCAACCGGCACCTTGTCGCCGCGAACCAGGAGCTGCAGCAAACCCAGTTGCAACTGATCCAGGCGGAAAAGCTGGAATCGATCGGGCGCCTTGCGGCCGGGGTCGCTCACGAAGTGAAAAACCCCCTCGCCCTCCTTCTCCTGGGGGTCGATTATCTCGCCCAAGGCATTCATCCGGACGACCCGAACATCGGCAGGATTCTGCATCAGATGCGGGAAGCTGTGGAACGTGCCGACCGGATCGTGCGCGGCCTCGTCGACTTCTCCTCGCAGCGGGCTCTGACGAGGGAGCCGACCCAACTCGCCCGCCTCATCGACGAAGTCCTCCTCCTCGTGAAGCACGAACTGACACGTTCGAGCACCAAGGTCAGTGTGCGCATCGAGAAGGATCTCCCCCTGGTCTATCTCGACATGTCGAAGTTCGAGCAAGTCCTCATCAATCTCATCATCAACGCGGTCCACGCCATGGAGAAATCCGAGTCGAAGGTGCTGAAGATCCGGGCGCACTCCGAATCGCTCGAGGACGTGGTGAAAAACCAGGGGGCCAGGAAACGCGAGGTTTTCCGCTCCGGCGACCGGGTCGTCATCCTTGAGATTTTCGACACGGGACACGGAATCGCTCCGCAGGATTCGGGCCGCCTCTTCGACCCGTTCTTCACAACCAAGGCCACCGGAGTCGGCACCGGACTCGGACTTTCCGTGGCGAGGCGCATCGTGGAGTTGCACGGGGGCGAATTGTCACTGAAAAACCGCGAAAACGAGTCCGGTGCCGTGGCGCGTCTCATTTTGCCGACCAAACTGGAGACTGGAAGAATCCGCACGCGCCCCCCGGATCCGCAGAGTGAAGAATCCACTCCCGCAGCCCGGAAAGAGCGGAAAGAGATTGACACCACAGCGGAAGATCTGACACCCTGACGAAAACGCGAAACCCGAACCCAACCCATGTCCCGAAAAATCCTCCTCATCGACGATGAAGTCGGCTTCACCGAGCTTCTCAAGATGAATCTCGAACGCACCGGTGCTTACGAAGTGCGCATCGAAAATGATTCCACCAAGGCGCTCGCCACCGTTCGATCCTTCATGCCCGACGCGATCATCCTCGACGTAGTGATGCCCGGGATGGATGGAGGAGACGTCCAGGCCCAATTGCAGAGCAATCCGCTCCTGGCGAGGATCCCCGTCGTCATGCTCACCGCCCTCGTCGATTCCACCGAACTCTCCGAGGGAGCCGTAGCCCAGGCGGGATCCCAGCTGGTCCTCCCCAAGCCGGTGAATCTGCCTCTGCTGCTCAACGTTCTCGAAACCCTCCTTGTCCGGGCATAGGCGAAACGGTGGACAGCGATCCGTGTCGAAATTTCGGTCGCGCTGATCGCATCCGTGTAGAATCTTCCCGCTTCCGCATCATGCCGAAAGCACCCGCCGCCAACAAACCCGCCTCGATCAAGGTGGGGGACTTTTTTGAGCGCCATCATGAGAGTCTCTCCATGGAACTGGTCGGCTCGGAAGAGGGATTCGACCGCACCATCCTCGAGCCGACGATCAATCGGCCAGGTCTCGCACTGTCGGGCTTTTACAAATACTTTGCTCTGCACCGGATTCAGGTCATCGGGCAGGCGGAGCGTTCCTATCTGCGCCACCTGAGCGAAGCAAACGCGGAAAAGCGCTTCTGGGATCTCTGCCACCAGCGCATCCCCTGTATCGTGGTGAGCCGAGGCCAGAACCTGCCCGACTCCCTCCTCGCCATCGCGAAGGAAGCGGGTATCTCGGTTTTCCAGACCTCCATGGTGACGATGAATTTCATCAACGCCGCGACCGTTCGCCTCGATTGGGAGTTTGCACCGAGCACCTCCCTGCACGGGTGCATGGTCGATGTCATGGGCATCGGAATTCTGATCGAGGGGGAAAGTGGCACGGGGAAGAGCGAGGCGGTACTCGGCCTCCTCCGGCGCGGGGCCAGCCTCGTCGCCGACGACCTCGTCCGGCTTCGCAATCTCGAGGACCGCGAACTCATCGCCACCTCGCCGGAACTGGGTCGCAGCTACATGGAAGTGAGGGGCCTGGGCATCATCAATGCGGCCGCCCTTTTCGGGGTTGGAGCACTGCGGACCGAAAAACGACTTGATCTCGTCATCACCTTGAAGAAGGAGGCCGCTCTGAATGAGATGGAGAGGGTCGGGGTTGAGGGTCGCACCTTCGACATTCTCGGAATCCATGTGCCCCATATCCAGCTGCCGGTCGCCGCCGGCCGCGACATGGCCCAACTCATTGAAGTCGCCGCCCTCGATCAAAAACTCCGCGCCCTCGGCCATGATTCCGCCGTGGAATTCAACAAGAAACTCTTGAAAAGGATGCACGAGGAACGTAAATCCATGTTCTGATCGCCCCTCGGCCCCTCTTGCCCACCTGCCCGTATCCGATGCCCGTTTGCGAACTTACGATTCCGAATGAGGACGGCCTGCACGCCAGGCCAGCCGCCAAATTCGTCAAACTGGCGAGCCGATTTTCCTGCGATGTCTGGGTGGAGAAGGACGAGGAGGAGATCAACGGAAAGAGCATCATGGGACTGATGATGCTCGCAGCAGCCCAAGGATCGATCATCCGGGTCTCTGCGGAAGGTGCCGACGCCGACCTGGCCCTCGAGAAGCTCAGTGCTCTGGTCAACAGCGGGTTCGAGGCGGATTGTTGATTTCGCCCGAGAAGAGTGCGAATTCTGCCCAACTTTCGTGCCGGAAACCATAAGATTTCCGTGCTTGGATCGTTTACAGGGTTACCGCATGCCCCCCCCCACCGCAAAGCAGGAGATCCGCCTCGAAGGGATCGGCGTATCCCCAGGCATCACCTTTGGTCCCGCCGAACGGATCGGAAAGACCCTCGAGGAACCCGAGTGTCTCGAAATCGACCGTATCGAGGTGGAATTGGAACGGGAACGGCTCAATGCGGCCATCGTGCGCACCCGGGAACAGATCCTCGAGTTGCAGCACCGGATCGCCTCCGACGCAGCCGAAAATCACTCCGCGATTTTCGACGCCCACCTCCTCATCCTCGAGGATTCGAGCATTCTCAACGAAGTCCTCCGCATCGTCGAAACGCAACGAAAGTCGGTCGACTGGGCGTATTATTCCGTGTCGAAGCGCTACATCGATTCCCTGCGCAAGATTGACGATCCCTATCTTCGTGAACGGGCCGTTGACATCGAGGACGTCGCAAAGCGACTCCTCCGCAATCTGCGGGAGGACGAGGGCGATGACGGCATCCGTTCGCTCCGCCCGGAAACGCGCATCCTCCTGGCCCACAATCTCACGCCCTCCGACACCCTCAGCCTCGACCGGGCGCACGTCAGCGGTTTCGCCACCGAACAGGGCAGCCCCACCTCGCACACCGCGATCATGGCGCGCTCGCTGAACATCCCCGCCGTCGTCGCTCTCCACGATCTACCGAAGGATTTTCCCGCAGGCGACACCGTCCTCGTCGATGGATACCACGGCCTCGTCATCCTCAATCCCTCGGATGCCACCCTCTCCCAATACGAATCAATCATCGAGCGCGAACGCACCGTGCTCACCGATCTCGAGAGCCTCAAACACGAGGAAACCCGGACGGCAGACGGGCGCAAAGTCACACTCTCGGCCAACATCGAATTCATCGAGGAGCTCGATGGCATCCTCTCGCGGGGAGCCGAGGGAGTCGGTCTTTTTCGCACCGAATTTTTCTACCTGAGCCGACGCGAGTTGCGCGATGAAG
>CALDKL010000292.1 GCA_937898895.1 uncultured Verrucomicrobiae bacterium
AGATCTCCTTCGGGACTCGGATTCGCCAGCGTCGAGGCGTGCCGTCGGTCGAGGGCGGGTCGAGCCATTCGAAGCTCGCGGCGACGACGGGTTCCTGCATCATTTTGTCGAGTGGGTGCATGGCCCGCGCGGAGAGTCAACCGGGGTAGCGGGCCGGGAGGAGCCTGCGTGCCAGAGGCGGCTAGATATTCCTTCCCAGGACGCGGAATTTGCTCTAATTGTGGTTCGGAAGCGGTCGGAATCCGATCCTCGGTCCCTTCCATCGGGCTTTCCCTTGGGAATTTTCAGGAGGTAACTGGCTCAAAATCAGAGATTTGGCAGTTTTGGTATAAAACTGCACAATATTCTCAGAAATGGCCGTCCGAGGGTAGTTTACTACCAAAACACCCCGCACCCTCGCTTTGCACCCTGAACGCACCGCGCAAAGGGTGTCTTGTTTTCGGAGAACGGGGTGCCTGCCGTGCCCGCCATCAGTGCAGGATCTCTGCCGAATCGGAGCAGGAAACGACTGAAAACGAAGGAATGCCACACGCCGGCATCACCTCACCTTCCAAAGCTTGAAATCACCGACCACGACGGGTTCCGTCGGGACGCCTTCGGATCCTTCCACCAGTTTTGAAATCCAGTTTGGAGCCATTTTCCTGCTTTGCACCAGCCAGACGCCTTCACCGGACGATTCGACGAGTGACGCGACTTCCTTGTCCGTCTTGAAATGCTTGTCGGGCATTTGCCCCGGGGATTCCCGCACTTGGACCAGGCTTTCGGTGTTCACGTAGTAGACCGATTCTCCGGCGTAGAATTCCATCCCTGGTAGGAAGCGGTCGCAGATCCACGTTTTCCCGCCAAGTTGTCTTGAAGTCTCGACCACCTTCCTGGTGCTCGAATTGACTCCCAGGCTGGCCTCGAATCTCGGGAGCAACATGACGACCGCCACAACAAAGACCGCCCCGAGCACAAGGAGCCTTCCTTCCAGGCCCTTGGGCGAAAACCGTTTGTTTTTCAAGCAGCCGCCGATCCCGGCAGCGAGCCAAGGCGCACCGGTCACGGTGTAGGTGATCAGCTTCGAAGAAATGAAGGAAAACACCGTCAGGACGAGGAGGGCCACGATGAATTCAAACGGGATGGATCGAAGCCGCTCCTTCCAGCTCCGCGATTGTTTGAAATCCGGGGAGGCGAGAATTCCCCGGATTGCAAGCGGCCACCATGGCAGCCACAACACGGCTGCGGTGACAAAGTGGAAACCTGGAAAGCCGGACCTGCCATCGACATGTCCAAGAACGCGCCCCGCCAGTTCTCGATGAAAAAAGAAGCCGTTCAATTCCCCGTGGCGCACCATCATCAGAACATACCACGGCGATCCCAGGATCAGAATCGTGAGGAAGAGGCGGAACGGACGCAACCTCGCCAAAAGGTCTTGTCTACCCGAGAGATGCAGGGCCACGGTGAGCGCGAAGAGCGGCACGAGGCAGGCCGTCGCCTTGTCCCACCAGGCGAGACTCCACAGGATCGCACCGGCGCACCACCAACAGAATCGAGAACCGGAGACTCCCCCGAGACAACAACCCGCACCCAGAGTGCACAGCCCGCACAGAAGCATGTCTGGAGAAAGCAGGCGTGCGAGAGCCCAACACTGGAGCGTCGTGGCGAAAACCAGCACGCCCCACCAGGCAGCCTTTTCTCCATGAAGTCGAAATGCGAGCAGGGCGACTCCGGCGAGCCCGAGAAAGCTCCCGACGACTGACGGTAACCGGGCGGCAAATTCATTCACCCCGAATACGGCGATGGAGGCTCCCGTCATCCAATAGATCAACGGAGGTTTGTCGAAGTGAGAGACATCGCTCAGGGTTGGTTCGAGCCGGTCATGTTCCGGTTCGAGAAACTCAAGTGCCATGTTGGCATAGCGTCCCTCATCCGGCTCAAAGAGCCCGTGCCGTCCCAATCCCCACAAATTGAGGAACAGGACGTAGATGATGAGCGCGATCCACCGCAGCCGTCCCGGATTGTCGGAGAAGATTCGCGGCCAGTTTGGAGGCGGGTACGCTTCGACGTTCATAAGGTCGGTTCGCGTGCGGATTCCTCACGGTTGGGCTTTGCGAGCAATCGAAAGATCAGGTCGGCAAAGCGGTGCGCCGCAAAACCGGAGAAGATGCCGATCAGGACCGACGGAGGGATGTCGCTCGGCCAGTGCGCTCCGCAGTAGATCCGCGACCAAGCCACGGCAATTCCAACGAGGCCGAGGAAGAACCCCTCCCCACCTCCGGAACCGAAAAGCCACGGTCGCGAACATGAAGAAGTTGATAACATGGCTCGAGGGAAAGGAATTTCCGTGACGGACCGGGTCCTTTGATGGTTCGCTGACAACCACGACGGGGGGCTCGAAGACATGAAAGAGCTTCGGTTCTCCCGGGGAAAGGCTGCGCACGACCGCTCCCGCTCGGATGTCGCGTGGGCGTGGGCGACTGAAGGCGTGTTTGAGGGCATGAGAGAGGATCACATCGCCGAGGAGCAACCCGATCACGACGGACAGAAGGAAAAGGCGTCCGGATCTCCCTCCGAGGATCAGCGCCCAGACGGCTCCGGCAAACATGAAGGGCTTCCAGACATCGAGGGACGAGATCAACGGCATGAAGTGATCGAGAAACGGCGATGTCCACGATCGGTTGATCAGGTCGAAGAGAACGGAGTCCGCGCTTGACATGGATTCGAGTGGGTGTCCCCGGCAGAGGCGCGGTCATTTGCCGCCGGCGAGAACGAGAAGCCCGGCGGTAACAAGGACCGCCCCGCCCGCAAGCCGCCAAGTAAAAGGTTCCCCGAGGACCATCACCGAAAGGACGAGGGTCACGAGGATGCTTCCCTTGTCCACGAGGGAGACGTAGGAAACGGTGCCCTCGTGCATCGCCCGGTAGTAGCAGATCCACGAGAGCGTGGTGGTGAGGGCGGAGAGCGCGAGCAGGGCGATAGCTTTCCAACCGGCCGCATGCAGGGTGGCGGCTGCCTTGCTGGTGTCTGTCAGCAGGAGCACACTAGCCATCGTGAAGACAAAGACGAATGCGGTGCGCACCGCGAGGCCGAGATCCGCCCCGATCGTTTTCAGCCCGGCTTTGGCAACGACGGCGGTCACTCCGGCAAAGATGGCGGCGGCGAAGGCGTAGAGTTTCCAGCGTTCCATGTAGCGGGGCAAGGGTGGCTGTCAGGCTCTCCCGCCAAAGCGCGCGTAGAGAGACGGCAACAAAAAGAGGTTCAGCAGCGTGCTCGTGACGAGGCCTCCGAGGATGACGAGGGCCATGGGTCGCTCGATCTCATTCCCGGGGACGTCGCCCTTAAGGACAAGCGGGAGCAGGGCGAGCGCGGCGGTCGCTGCGGTCATGAGGATGGGGATGAGGCGCTCCTCGCTGCCGCGCAGGACGAGGTCGAGACCGAAGGGTGTCTGCTCCTCGACCTGAAGGTGTCGATAATGGCTGACGAGGAGGATGCCGTTGCGCGCCGCGATGCCGAGGACGGTGACAAATCCGACGAGCGAACCGAGCGAGAGAATCCCTCCGCCAAGCCAGGCGGCCAAAACCCCGCCGATGAGGGCGAAGGGCAGGGTCAGGGCAATGAGGAGGACGAGGCGCGGCGATTGGAAGTCGGCGAGGAGCAGGGCGAGGATGCCCGCCAGCGAGGCAAGGGCAAGCCAGCCAAGGCGGCTTTGGGCGGCCTGGCGTTCGGCCCACTCTCCGAGGATTTCAGGATGGTAGCCGCTCGCGAACGGGATCTTGCCGATACGCTCCTCGATCTCGCGCGCGACGTCACCGAGGGCACGTCCGCTGACGTTGCAGGTGACGTCGATGCGGCGCGAGGCACCCTCGCGTTTGATCGCATTCGGCGTGGGCACGATGGCGAGGTCGGCAACATCGGCGAGACGGACATGACCGCCGCTGGGAGTTTCTATCAGCAGTTCGCGCAGGGTGGTGTAGTCGGCTCGCACCGAGGGCACGCTCCAGACGGTGACGTCGTGGACCCGCTGGTCCTGAAAGACTTCGCCGACCTTGCGTCCACTGATGAGCGTGGTGACGGCCTGGCGCACCTGCCCGGCGGTGAGACCGTGGAGGGCGGCATTCTCGGGCCGGAGTTTGACGGTGATCTGGGGCACCTGCACTTGCGGCTCGACTTTCAGGGCACTGACCCCGGCAATGTCCTTGAGAGCATCGCCCACTTCGGTCGCGTGGGTTCGGAGCTGTTCGAGGTCGGGTCCGAAGATGCGGACGACGACGCTGGCACTGGCTCCGGTGAGCACTTCCTTGATGCGTTCGCGCAAGAAGGTGAGGAGATCGCGGGTGAGTCCGGGATAACCATCGACGACCGCCTGCACTTTTTGGATCGTTTCGTCGTAGGGTGCCTCGGGATCGAGGCTGAGCCAGAGTTCCGTGAAGTCCGGCCCGACGACCTCGTCGGCGACTTCGGCCCGGCCGATGTGGGCTCCCTGGTTGCGCACGCCGGGCACCTTGAGGAGATCCGTGGCGGGGGCAATGGTGATACGCTTGCTCGCCTCGACGCTGGTGTTTGGTTTCTCCAGCCAGTGCATGAGGAAATCGCGCTCCTTGAAACTCGGCAGGAATTCCTCCTTCAATTGCGTCTTCCAGATCCAGCCGGTGCCGAGGAAGGCGAGCACGAGGAAGATCATGGCAGCCCAAGGGCGTCGAGCGAAGACCGGCAGGACGCCGCGATAGGCGGCCTTCATCCCGCGCGAGAGCAGCGCGTCGCGATGTACGCCGGGTTTGACCTTGAGGAGGATGAGGCTCAGGGCGGGTGTCAATGTCAGGGCCACCGCGAGTGAGGCGGTGATGGCGAGGATGTAGGAGAGCGCGAGTGGCCGGAAGAAGGTGCCGGCAAGACCGGGCAGAAAAAACACGGGCACAAAGACCAGCACGATGATGACGCTGGCATAGACGACGGCGCTGCGAACCTCGATCGAGGCGTCGAGGACGACTTTGATCTTCGACCGCGGATTGGGGAGCAAGGCATTCTGCCGCAAACGACGCAGGATGTTCTCCACGTCGATGATGGCGTCGTCGACCACTTCCCCGAGGGCGATGATGAGCCCGGCGAGGATCATCGTGTTGATCGTTTCGCCGCGCCAGCGCAGCAGGAGCAGGGCGATGGCGAGGGAAAGCGGGATCGCGGTGATGCTGATGACCGTGGTCCGCCAGTCGCCGAGGAAGAGGGCGAGCACGACGACGACGAGGAGGCATCCGAGCCAGAGCGCCTCGGTGAGATGGTCGATGGAGAGCTGGATGAAGGTCGCGGGGCGGAAAATGGTGCTGTCGATCGTGACGCCGGGCAGACCGGGCTTCAATTCCTCTAGCACCTTCTCGACTCCGGTCGTGACATCGAGGGTGTTTCCCCAGGGCTGCTTTTCGACGATGAGGAGGATGCCGTCACCGTCATCGATGACCGCGTCGCCGATCAGGGCGGGATGGCCGATCTTGACCTCCGCGACATCGCCGAGGCGGATGGGGGCACCGTTGCGGAACTCGACCACGGTGCGGGCGAGGTCCTCCGGCGTGGCGATGAGGGAGAGCTGGTTGACGGGGAGACGCAGGTTCGGCGTATCGATGAACCCCCCCGCGCTGATGACGGCGGCATCGCCGGCCGCTTTCGTGATGGCATCGAGGGTGATGCCCGCGGCGCGAAGTTTCTGGGGATCGACGAGCACCTGGAATTGCTTGTCCCGCTGACCCCAGATGGCCACGTTGGCGACGCCCGACACGGACATGAGGCGGGGTCGCATCGTCCAGAGGGCGATCTCGCTGAGCTCCATCTGGTCGAGCGTGTCCGAGCGGAGACCGACTTTCAAAACCCGGCTCAACGAGGAATAGGGAGCCATCAGCACGGGCGGCTTGACCACGGCGGGGAGGCGGTTTTGTGCAAGGTTGAGGCGCTCCTGCACGAGTTGCCGCGCCTGGAGAATGTCGGTTCCCGTCTTGAAAATCATCACGACGGAGGAGAGGCCGAGGACGGATTTGGAACGGATCGTCTTGAGGAAGGGCAGGCCGTTGAGCGAATTCTCCAGGGGCACGGTGACGAGCGCATCGACCTCCTCGGTGGAAAGGCCGGGCGCCTCCGTCTGCACCTCGACGAGGGGCGGCGCGAACTCCGGGAAGACATCCAGAGGCGCGTTTTTGGTCGCATTGACGCCGACGACGAGCAGCGCGATTGCCGCCGCGACGACGAGCACGCGCATGTTCAGCGCCCAGGAGACAATGGAGTTCAGCATGAGGGGTGTCTTAGGGATTACTTGCCCGTCATGAACTCCGTTCCGAACAGTTCGGCGGATCCGTCCGTGACGACCTTCGTGCCGACCGGCGGACCGCTCGACAGCACCGCGTCGCTGCCGGAGAGCCGGGCAACCTGAATGCGTCGGCGGTTGTAGGTGTGCGGGGCCGTCTGCTCATAGACCCACTGGCCGCCATGAATGTCGTGCAGCACGGAGGAGAAGGGCACGACGAGACTTTCGATCTTGCCGTCGAGCGTGGGGATCTC
>CALDKL010000293.1 GCA_937898895.1 uncultured Verrucomicrobiae bacterium
GGAATTTCGCCCCGTTGTGATAGATGATGTTGCCCGGACCAAACTCGCGAAGGGCGATGAGTCTGGGACGCGAAATGTAATCCCCTCCATCGCCCTCGGTGACGAAGACGCGGACAGGGAGTCGGGTGAAATTGTAGCCGGGCAGGAATCCTTCAGAGGCCAGATAACGGAACACGTAGAACTCCGTCATTTCGGTGCTGCGGCCGGTGTTCTCGTTTTTCAGGAGCTTCAGTTGGAGGGAGGCCTGATCCTGAAGACGCTTCTGCTGTCGATACTCGTCGCTGCCGAAAACGAGCAGCCCGCTCTCAATGCTGAGTGAGGCACGGGTGAGGCTGGCCCTGGCTTCGCGGTAGAGGATGCGCCAGCGATTGAGTGAGGCGTCGAGCAGATCGGGCACTGCCGCGAGCTGCTTGTCGAGCCAGTCGGGAGTGAACCAGCGTTGGGATTCCAGCTCAGGAAGTAGCGGCCCCAGGAGACTGCGGAAGGCATTCGCAATGCGGTTTCTCGTCGGGGCATCCAGGGTGAGCCGCAAACGGACATCGGGACGCAGCTGGAGCTGCGGATGCTCGATCTCAATGATGTCCGTCACCGAATCGTGAAGCTGGGGTAGCCCCACGTCCGAAAGAACAAAGGCATTCAGGTGCGACTCGACCAGCTCACGATTGGCAAGATCGAACCTCGGGGGCTCCACCGATCCGGAGACAAGCTTCTCGCGGTTGCGGAAGTAGTGCCTGTCGTGCGGGGAGTAGGAGGAGCAATAGGTGAAGACGAGGGCGGCCTGACCACTGCGCCCGGCCCGCCCGCTGCGCTGCGCGTAGTTCGCGGGGTTAGGCGGAGCGTTGCGCATGTGGACGATGCTGAGACTCGATATGTCGATGCCGAGCTCCATTGTCGGGGAGCAGAAGAGTGCGCTGATCGAGTCCGCCTTGATCTTGGGCACGTCGGGATTCCCGTCGGGCTGCTTCCACTCGGCACGAAACTCCTCTTCTCTCTCGATGCGTTGTTCGTTCTTGAGCTGCCCGGTGTGGTCCGCGCCCCGAAGGTTCTTCAGGGTGGAGAAGTCGGTGAGGTAAAGCGACTGGAAGAAGTGGTTCGGCTTCTCGCTGTAGTTCCGGTAACTGCGGAGCTTCACCTCGTCGCGTCGCGCAACCTGGCGGTCTCCGGCACGCCAAAGGATGTGGTCGAGCTTGAGCTGATAGACGGGAACCTCCTCGTTGGACTCGGATCGTGCCTTGCGGGTATGGAGGTAGTCGGCCTTGCAGAGAGCATCTAGCAGGGCGGTGAGAAATTCTTCGTAGCCTTTCCGATCGAGGACGGTGTCAAAAGACTCTTTGATGAAGTGTTTGACGTATTTTCCGAAGGCGCTGGCGAGACCGAGGGAGCCGCTGCGGTTCTCCCGCCGGTGGAGCTTGCAGGTCCTGAGAAAAGCCGGCCGAAATACCTCGGAGCCTTCGAAGGTCCACGGGCTGCGGAGCTTTTCCTTGAAATCCTTCTCCGCTTCGATGAGCGGGGAACTCTCGAGCAGGGTCTGGCTGTGGATGGCGTATTCGAGACGGAAGTAATCGAGCACATTCCGGAGGAAGGCGATCCGCTTTGCCGGGGTGAGATCGCAGAGGTAGGGAACGCCGGCCCAGCCCGGTTCATGCGCGGCATTCTCCGCGAGGTGCTCGTAGTCGATCGTGAGCAGAGCGCACTTCTCCAGGTTGGGGAGGATCACCCGCCAGCCGCGGCGCAGGTCATGGATCGCCTGATAGGTGAGGTAGCGGCTGAACACCTCCTCATATTGGGCACGCACGGCGGGAAACGGATGTGGGTCACCGGACCGGGCGAAGCTGGCAAAGTCGAGCTGCAGTTCCCTGAAGACGGCTTCTCCGATCTGCTTGTAGTTCAGGGTGTGGCCTGGTGCTGAGGCGAGGGCTCTGGCGATCGCGGCCCTTACGCGCACGACACGGATGAAGTCGTTGAAGTGTCCTGCCTGCAGGGCGGCGTCCTGCCGATTGTCGGTGAAGCTGAGAAGCTTCTGGTCTTTGACATGGAAGCCCCGGGCCGCCATTTCCCGGAGAACAAGGAACGAG
>CALDKL010000294.1 GCA_937898895.1 uncultured Verrucomicrobiae bacterium
CCGTGGATCGCCCGATCGATTTCCATCTCGACGTGATGCCCATCTTCATGAGCGAGGGCTGCAACATCGGGGCTTGCCATGGTTCTGCTCGGGGGCAGGACGGATTCATGCTCTCTCTTTTTGGATACGATCCGGAGGGAGATCACTATCGTCTGACTCGGGAGATGGCGGGCTACCGCATCAATCTCGCCATTCCGGAAGAGTCGCTCCTCGTCGAGAAGTCGATCGAGGCGGTGCCTCATACCGGCGGTAAACTTTTTGAGAAGGGAAGTGACGCATACAAGACCATGGTCGAATGGATCGCCAAGGGAGCGACAAAGCGACCGGCCGAAGAAGTGCCGAAGTTGGTTGGCCTGGAACTTTACCCGCCGAAACTCGTTCTCGAAGGAGCCGGGGCGACACAGCAACTCACCGTGCGTGCGAAATTCTCCGACGGACAGGATCGCGATGTGACCAGTCTTGCGGTCTTTGTGACGAACAATGAACCGACCGCAGCCGTGACTCCCCAGGGGCTCGTCACCGCAGGCAAGCGCGGCGAGGCCTTCATTATGGCTCGCTACGATACCCACACCGTCGGGATTCAAACCATCGTGATTCCGGAGAATCTGGAATACACCCGCCCCAAGATGCAGGAAAACAACTACATCGACGGACTGGTTCACGACAAGCTCCACAAGCTGCGCATCGTGCCCTCGGGTCTCTGCACCGACGAGGAATTCCTCCGCCGCGTATCCATCGACATGGTCGGACTCCTCCCCACCGTTGCGGAATACAACGCTTTCCTGGCCGACAAAGATCCGAAGAAGCGGAGCAAGAAGATCGATGAACTGCTGCAGCGCAAGGAGTTCACCGAGATGTGGGTGATGAAATGGTCGGAATTGCTCCAGATCCGGTCCAATCCGAATCTGGGACTCGGGATCTCCTACAAGGCGGCCTTGCTCTACAACGGCTGGCTGCGAGACCAGATTGCGGCAAACCGCCCCTTCAATGAAATCGTCATCGATATGCTCTCCTCCGAAGGAGGAAGCTTCGCCATCCCGGCGACGAATTTCTATCAGGTCGAACGCGACACTCTCAAACTCTCCGAGAACGTCGCCCAGGTCTTCATGGGAATGCGGCTCCAGTGCGCCCAGTGCCACAACCATCCTTTTGATCGGTGGACGATGAACGATTACTACAGTTGGGCCGCCTTCTTTGCCCAGATTGGGCGCAAGGAGGGAGTCGACCCTCGTGAGCAGATCGTTTACAACCGAGGCAGTGGAGAGGTGACACACCTCGTCGGGGGGCGCAACATGGCTCCGAAATTTCTCGGTGGGGAGACTCCGGACGTGACCGGAAAGGATCGCCGCGAGGTGGCCGCACACTGGATGGCCTCGCCCCAGAACCTGTTCTTTTCGCAGAATATTTCGAACATGGTCTGGTCCCACTTCTTTGGAGTGGGGATTATCGATCCGGTCGATGACGTTCGCATCAGCAATCCGGCTTCGAATCCGGAGTTGCTCAATGCGCTCGCCCTGAAATTCCAGGGGGAATACAAGTATGACTTCCGTCAGCTCGTGCGTGACATTTGCAATTCCGCGACCTATCAACGCACGACCAAGGCGAATCCCTCCAACGAACAGGACCTCAACAACTTCGCGAAGTCTCGCATTCGCCGCCAGCGCGCCGAGGTGATGCTCGATACGATCACCCAGGTAACGGACACGAAAAACAAGTTCACCGGACTTCCCCTTGGTTCCCGTGCCGTGCAGATTGCCGATGGTGGCACGACAGACTATTTCCTCACCACCTTTGGCCGGGCCACGCGTGAAACCGTGTGTTCCTGTGAGGTGAAGATGGACCCGAGTCTTTCCCAGGCGCTTCACCTGATCAATGGTCCCGCCGTGGGGCAGAAAGTGGAGCAGGGAGGGGTGATCAAGCGGCTCCTGGCCGAGGGCAAGACTCCCCAACAAGTCATTGAGGAGATCTATGTGCGGTGTTTCACCCGCAAGCCCACGGCAGAGGAAAGCAAGCAACTCATGACTCAGGTTGCCTCGGTCGGTGCGGACAAGGCTCAGGTCGAACTCGTCCTCAACGATGTCTTCTGGGCGGTGCTGAATTCCAAGGAATTCATGTTCAACCACTGATCGGGGAGGGGACGATCCATCCGGAAACGGCCCGGAGATCCCGGGTTGTTCTTGTCGGTTCGTGCGGTGTTCGCCAAAATCGTGTACAACCTTCGTGAGGAATCGTTCTCTCCTTCGAGGCGGGATGGGGGGATGTGTGCGAGTTCAGCGACCGACGAGCCACGCGGAAGGTGGAAACGAGGTCCGTGAGTTCAAAAAGCACCCCGAGCGGAGCGAGCTGACTTCGCGAATGCGGCCAGTCAGTTTGTGCAGGGATTTGGCGAATACGGCACTACCGTCGGGTCGCCGCATCGAGAAAAGCGAAGTGGGCGGCCATGCGCAGGGAGAGATCCCGCTCACTCGGTGTTTCGAAGGTGAGACTGCTGTCGGCATGGTGTAGAAAGAGGAGAATGGCCTCGGGATATCCTCCCCCGAGTTGATCCGCGACGACTCGTTCGACCTCGGCACTCCGGACGAGCAGGCCTCGGTCGAATTTCGAACCATCGATTTCCGTAGAGCTTTCTCTCGGCAGATGAGTTTCGCAGGCGGAGAGGAGAGCGTGGCCGACGGATGCCCTCCTCGTCAGCTCATAGAGGTAGATGCCGGAGGCGTCGTAGTCTTCGTGAAGACTCAGAGACAGATCAAATCGGTGATCGCTCATCGATTTCTGCCAGGCGGCGATGAGCGGCAGGCTCGGGTCGGTGAACGATCGATTCAGGTCCGTGCCGGATCCATCGAAGCGGGTGTTCGCCCGAAAGCCAATCGGATTGAGACAGGGAAAGAGTTTTACGGGCCGTTCTCGGAGGATCGGAGGATTGGTCGCGATCCATTCGAGGAGCGCCCAAACCGGAGCGCATTCGTCGCCATGCACTCCCGTGCTGAGGTAGACTCCGCCCACTTCGCGGCGTGCCGAGAGTTCATTTTCGACGTGGAGAACCGGCAGTCCGCCGATCTCGCAGAGGACTTCGTTCCGGAGATCGAGAGCAGCGGCCACCGAACGCCAACGATGAAAAAGTGCGTCGTAATCGTGGGGCGAGGGGACGGAGATTGGGAAAGATCCCGTCATTTCCAGGTCTCGTTGAAAAATCCCGCAGCGGCGATCCGGCCTGGGGCGAGAGCGTCGGGATCGCGGTCGAGCCCGATCACGGCCCAGTCGGGAAGTTTGGGGTTTTGCAGCGAATTGGTCTTGTCATGTCCTTCCCGGAAGGTGAGTCCGCTGTTGAGGACGACATACCGCTGCGGATTGAGCGGATTGGGGAAAATGAGCACGGGGACATGGGAATCTCGCGCATAGGGTTGCCCGCGCAGCACGAAGGAATCCGCCTTCCATTCCACCGGGAGTCGCGAGGCGATCTCGGCCAGCATGGTATTCGACTCCGGGTCTCCCCAGAGGATGAGATTGGCCTCGCGCAAATCATCGGCATCGAGGTCGGCGGCGGCCTTTTCCGGCAATTCACCGCGCATCAGCGCACGCCATCGCGAGCGGAAGTGATCGAGTTCAAATTCCACCCATCGGGCTACCTTCGCATGCGTTGGGGCGCGGTCGGGCGGCACGACCAAAAATCGGCTCATAAAGGCATCGTCGATGGGCCCCTGGAGCCCGGGCCGTTTCGCCTGGTGGGATGGTTCTCCCCAGAGCCATTGGCCGTCGCGTTTCACGAGGGAGAGAGAATTCACCCGGAACCCGGGAGAACTGGCCGTCAGGACGGAACCGTCAATTTCGACCTTGCCGTCCGCCAGATCATGACCCGGTCCCGGATCGAGTTCCAGGGCGCTGATGCCTTTCGTTTGGAGTCGAAACTGGCGAGCCTTGGCATCCCATTCGGCGCGAACTTCGGACCCCTTCCAATGCGATTCGAGTCCGGTGAGGCGGAGCCAGTCGCAGGAAGCGTAGCGCAAGGTCGGTGTCTGCCACTGAATGACGCGGGCGGGCCGCTGTCGGCCAGCCTTCCAGGTTTCCGAAAGCCAGGTTCTGATCTCGGAAACGGCTTCGGCGGTGTATCGGTGCTCGGTGCCGGGTGCCACAAGATGGGGAAGCGAAAAACCGATTTTCGAAAACTCACGTGCCATGAGGTCGGCGGTCGCCTTCTGTCGATCCTTTTCGCCCGAATAGGCGAGGAGCGGACCATTCAGGAGATTGCGCAGATAATTTGGCACGTCGTAGACCTGCCAGAGAATCTGTTCGGATTCGGGCGGATACTGCTCGGGAGTCAGTTTGGTGTATTCCTTCGTCTCGGCGAAGCCCGCGCCGGTGTGTACTCCGCAGAATTGGTCGCGGTAGTGTGCCCCGATGTGCCAGGCACCGGCACCGCCCATCGAGAACCCCGCCAGGACGATGCGGTCCGGGTCGATCGGGTAATCGGCCTTCACCGCCGCAATGGCCTCAAAGACATCGATTTCGCCGGCGTGTTTCCAGCCCACGCAGTGACGACCGAAAGGATGGAGCACGATGGCCTCGTTCTGGTCCTTGAAAAAACCGCCGAAGGCCTGGCTTTTCTTCCGGCATTGGTTGAGAAAGTGCAGGTCGGTCGTCTTGTCGCCGCGTCCGTGCAGCCAGACGAGGAGTGGCACCGGCTTCGTCAGATCGAGCTGCTCGGGAATCTCGAGGCCAAAGGGCTGCCAGGAATCGTCGATCGAAGAACGATACCCCCGGATGACCAATCCCCGCTCTGTTTTCCACGGAGTCCCTTTGCCGGCGTCGAGAGCCTGATAGCGCTGCTCGGCGAGATCGAGCATCTCCGTTGCCAGGGGCAATTCCTTCTCCGAATAGAATTCGTCCAGTTTCAGCGCCAGATCGACGGCCTTCACCAACACCGCGACATCGGCGGCGTGATCCTTTTGGTCGATTTCCCAAATGCGATCAGCGAAGGACTCGACGCGACTCGAGAGTGCCGAGAGGAGATCCGGCGGGATCGCGATCCCATTCTCCGGAGGAAGCAGCCGGGGAATCGGGGCGATCGGCTCCTCGGCGGTGGTTCGGGAACCGATCATTGCTGTGAAGACGATGGCAAAGGCGATGCGGAGGGAGGGGTTCATCAGATGCGATCTTCGGTTACCGGGTCGATCCAGGCAAAGACGCGGCCCCCTCGGAGCAGGGCCTTGTAGTCGACCGGAAAGCGGCCGAAGATCGTCGTGACCTCGAAGTGCACCGTCACCGTGTCGTAGGTGCCCGCGTATTCTCCGCCAATGCGTTCGCTGCCATTCCAGTGGAAGGAACGCGCCTCTTCGATCGTGACGCTGGCGGCCTCTCCCGCTTTCAGGCTGGCCTTTACCGGTGCAAAGTGAGGATCGCTTTCGTCCCCCGCCGGAGCGGCGGCGACACCCTGCCCGGAGAGCAGCGCCATTTTTGAG
Organism: uncultured Verrucomicrobiae bacterium; assembly: GCA_937898895.1. GTDB lineage: Bacteria > Verrucomicrobiota > Verrucomicrobiia > Verrucomicrobiales > DEV007 > Arctic95D-9. Next base: position 5,457 of record CALDKL010000294.1, read on the forward strand.
GGATCTGCAGAGATGATCTGCCGGGCGCGGGCGCGTTTCGTCTCCACTTCCTTCCGTTTCATCTCCACGAACTGATGGTAGCGGCCCTCGATGCGCTGCTTGAAATCGGTCTTGTCCACCGGCAGGACCGTGCTCATTGCCGGATTGGCGAGGGAGGCGACGGTGAGTTGATCGCCGAGGAGACGGACCGGTTTCAGCGGGGTGCCGGGGGCGACGTTCGAGGATCCGATTGCTTGTCCATTGACGACGAGTTGAAAGGGGATCGTCTCGGCTGCGACGACTTCCGGCGGATAGGCGTTTGGCGGCACGTTGCGCCATTGGTCGACAATGGTGAGCAGTGGCGCGATTTCGGGCAGGGGGTATTTCGCCTCGAGAGCGAGATCGAGTTCCGTTTTGGGTGCGTCGGTGGTTTGGGTCGGGGCTGGCGGAGCACTCGGGGCGGCCGTGGCAGCAGGAGTCGTCGGTGGGGGCGTGGGCCGGGTGGAAGCCGGAGTCTGGGGGCGCGAGGCCTCACGCGGAGTCGCTTCCCCGATGATCGGGCTGTTGTCTCTCAGCGTGCTCCCGGAATCTTTTTCGAAATACGGCTTCAAATAGGGATCGTAGAAATACCAGGCGGCTCCGCCGAGGAGTCCGCAGATCACGAACAGGGTCGTGTAAAATCCTTTCATGAATGGACAAAAGAGGGTTGGGGCACCGACGGTACCCGGTTCACTCAGTAGCCCGGAGCAGGTGGCTTTGCAAGCGCGGGCGGTGCCCACTCGCCTCTCCCAACGACCGAATCTGCGGGACAAAGGGTCCACCGAACTCACGGCATCGCCATCTCGATCCACGGCCCGCGTTCGGGATGCCACCAGATCGTGCCGTTCTGGAATTTGCTGAAGCGACGTCCGAGGCCTCCGTCGAGTTCATCGGTGAGGGGATACCCGAGACGACTTTGCTCCGCCCCTTCCCGGAGCCAGAGGGCGCGGATGTCGCCGTAGATTGCGACGGGTTCGCCACCGGGTGCCTGGAAGAGGTCGCCATTCTCGTGGGGTTGGCACCAGCCTGTTCCGTCGGCGCAGGGCCGAGGCTCCTGGAGGGCGGCATCGATGGGGTGTTCCTTCGAGACACGCGCACGGGCCAGATCAAAGCGCGAGAGGATCGCGGGAGGGTCGGCCGATGGGGGCATGGGGGAAGTCGCTTCGGAAGTTTTGGCGACGCCTGTGGGCAAGGCGGGCGACACGGTGCCGACGTCCGTCAGGAGTCTGGCACTCGCCGGAGAAGTGCCTCCGCTCCCGTGATGAATGAAACCCTCGAGCACGCCGGGAGCGGTCTCGTGCAATTCGATGCGCTCGCCGCTGAGTTCATCGAACGCGAGATCGGGTTTGGAGAGGTTGAGATACAGATCGAGTCCGTCGGCGTGAATGGACCCGTTCACCCGAAAGGCGGGCCCGTCCTCTTCGCCTCGAACGAACAGAGTCCCGAGACGGCGGTCGATGATCGCTTCCCCGAGTTCATTCCGGTCTCCGTCGGCATCGAAGAATTGCTGGAAGAGCGAGGGAACGTGGGTGAGATCGAGTCGCCCCGGCATCTGACCAAACTGCACCTCCCATCGCCCGATCCATCGCAGTTCCGGCATGGGGCGGGGAGGTCGGACGGATTCGATATAGGAGGCCCATTCTCCATAGGCGAGATAATCGTATCCAATTCGAGTGTCCTCCATACCCCAGCTGTTCTTCACGAGAAAGTAGGGATTGGCCGGGTCGGTGCGGTCGTAGCCGACGAGGAGCATGCGGTGCCCGACTCCCTGGTCGTTCTTGGGTTCCGCAAAATGCCAGACGGGGTCGGAGTAGTTGCCTTGCATCTTGAAATCCCAGACCACTTCAAAACCGCGCCCCAGCACTGCCTCGATCGCGGCCGGATTCATCGCATCCTCCCGGGGAAGGAAGGTGATCTTTTCGATCTGGTAGTAGAGCGGAGCGATGAGACCGGATCGGGGCAATCGGTGCGGCTCAAAGAGAAAACGATTCACGAATTCCTGCCGATTCCACTGTGGGTCATCCTTCGGGAAGGGCACGTCGTAGCGATTCGCGGCCTGCGGAAAATCGCGTTGGGCGGGGATGGGAAGATTGAGCACGGGAAAGCTGCCTTTGTTGCTGTCGAGGTGGCCGCTTTCCGGCGCAAAGTCGAAAAACGGCAGGCCGCATTCGCGTTCGGGAAGAGGTGGGACGCGGAACTGGGCGGTGCGATGTCCCTGTTCGTTGTAGGCCTTCGTTTTCAGCCAGAGCAGGGGACCCAGGTAGTAGGAGAACTCTTCGGAGAGATCCAGGTCGCCATATCCCTGCCGCTTGTAGGCTGCTTCCATCGCGGCGACGTTTCCGTGGATGAAACAACTCCCCTGGGCTCCCTGACTGCGCACCGGCGTCTGCGCCGAACGGAGGTCGACGCGGGGCGGCAGGCTCTGTGCGGTGCAGGGGAGCGGAGACAGGGCGAGAAACAGAAGCACTGGCAATGGGGGGGTCATGAAGCGGTGCGGAAGTTGGAACGTACCTGCAAATCCGACGACGGAGGCAGGGAAAAATTCAGCCATTTCTATCTTTCCCGTTCCCGGTGTGGCGGGAGTCTGCTCTCGTTCCGCGAGTGGATCGAGAAATGCCCGTGTCTTCGCCACTACGGGAGATTCCCACGAATCCGGGAATCGAAAATAGCAATGGCACCACGAATCGTTTTGCGAAATGCGAGCGGGTTGCTTAGGTAGTGGACCCGCCCGTTCTTCTCGTGCGAAAACGGCGAGATCCCGCCCCAACCGCAGCCCTCCGCTTCCCATGCCCGATTCCAGCCCCGCCCGCAGTGGCGGCGATTCCCTCAAGGCCGGCCCGAAAGGTCCGAAAGGCCCGAAAGGCGAGAGTAACAAGCCAGCCCTCAGAGCGGTTGCCGCCGAGGATCCCTTGCGCTCGATGCCTCTCAATGCCGATGCCGAGCGCGCCGCGCTCTCCTGCATGCTGCTCGATCCTGTGGCGATCATCCCCAAAGCGCTCGAGTCGATGAATCCGGAATTCTTTTACATCCCGGCCCATCGCGTGATTTTTGAAGTCCTCCT
>CALDKL010000295.1 GCA_937898895.1 uncultured Verrucomicrobiae bacterium
ACAAAATGTATTTTTTACGTTTTAAAAATCAGCGCGCTTCGCTCGATTCTTTTAAAAATCGCGGGCCTCTTTTCCACCTTCTGCGTTACTCGTCGGTCGTTGAGCTCGCTCAACTCCCTCCTCTCGCCTTGAAGTTGAAAAAGATTCCTCACGAATTTTGCACACGTATTTAGCGATCACCACACTAGACCGCATTTCTCGGGTCCTTTCTGCGGCGACTGGCGGCGGGGCGCCCCTGCCTCGTTCCGTTCGGGTTCCCGTCCCCCATTTGCCGTGGGTTCTCACACAGCCCTGCGGGAATACCAATGCGCGTCTCGCGGGAAAAAACCACGCCGTGCCTCGCGAGGAAAGGGGTTGGGAAATGCGGTCTGGCCACCGTATATTGCTTCCATCGTTTTTCCGTTTTTGCAATGGCGTGCAATGGCGCGACGGTCCACCCACTCTTCGTTCGCACGGACCTCGTTCCGTCCCTGCCGCGTGCTCCCGGAGTTTCCCCGCCCCACGGTTGAGGCGAAAGAGAATTCATTGTCACAAAATCACCGCAGCCCGCCAATCTCCCGAGAATGACGCCGCACGAGCAAACCAGTGACTCTGGCGGAGAATCCCTCCCCGATCCACAATCGGGAGATTTCTCCGAACTCGTCCGTGCGCACCACCGCGATCTCCTGGTCTACGCCGTCGCTCTGACACGGGATCCGGTCACGGCCCGCGATATCGTCCAGGATGCCTTTGTCGTCGCCTACGAAAAGCGAGAGGTCTTCGACGTCACCCGCGACTTCGCGACCTGGATGCGGGGCATTGTGCGCAACAAATGGCGCGAATGGCTGCGCAAGAATCGGCGATATGACCTGGGCGACCCGGAGATCGCCCGGATGGACGCCGACATCGCCGCCTGGCAATCGAATCGGGTGAAGGAGGGCCTCTCGCTCTTCGACGCACTCGAGGTCTGCCTCGCGCGTCTTCCCGAAACCCTCCGCAGCACGGTGGTGGCCTATTATTACGAAGGCCGCTCCGGCGACGAGGTGAGCGACCGACTCCGAATTGCCCCCGCTGCGGTTCGCAAGCGACTGCAGCGAGCCCGAGTCCTTCTGAAACAATGCCTCGAGTCCAGGCAAAACGAATTTCACCAGCCCCACGAATCATGAATCCGGAATCCACTCCCACGAACTTCGCCCCCGTCTCCGCCGACGAACGCTGGATCGACGCCGCCCTCTCGGAGCACGCCCGCCTTGGCAAGGGCGATGACGAAGAACTTGTCTTCCGTATTCTCCAGGAGACGGTGCATCGGCGGGATCCGGCCCGCACCCCGAAAACCGTCCTCGGCGACCGCAGACTGTTTTTCATCGCCACCGGATCGATTGCCGCATCGGTTGCACTCGCTCTCGTGATGCTGTCGCGTCAGTCACCGGCTCCCTCTGAACGCCGCTCCGACGAGTTGCGTTTTGTCATTCGCGTCGCATCCCCTGAATCGACCGGCGCAACTGCGGTCAACACGCCGCCCCGGGCGGCGGTGACCCGGCACACCGGCCCGCTCGCTCTGACGAACCCGGCTCCCGCCCCTTCGGCTCCTGCCGCCGCCCCCACTCTCGCGACAAGCGCCTTCGAGTGGGTGACTGAATTCGGCCCTTCCTTTGCCCCCCTCCCTCGCGCCGCACTCCGCGGGGAGCGGCTTCGCATCACGGCGGACCGCAGTGAGTCGACGCCCTCGGGCCTGCGCTACGAGGGAGACGTCCTCGTCGAACACGACTCCTTTCGCATCGAAGCGACCCGGGTGAATCTGCCGGATGCCGGGACGGTTTCCGGGGACGATAAGGCCGCTCTCCTCGCCTACCAGGTGCGGGTGGCCCGCCCCGCCGACGATTGTTTCGCCGAGGCAGCGGAACTGCGTTTCGAACCCGCCACGGGCGAACTCGTTCTCACTGGAATCACCCGCGTCAGGACGGATCGCGGGGAACTGGCCCGCTTTTCCCCCGGCGATCGGCTCGTACTTTCCGAAGGAGGTTTCCGCATCGAGACCGCACCGATGGAGCGTTCCGCTTCCCCCTTGCCGCACACCCGATGAGCCTTCGCGGGCTTGCCTTTTCCCGCCCTGACAAAACCACCCCCAATCACTCCGGCACGGTGATGCGGATGTTCCGGTATGAGGTCTTGTCCGCGTGATCGGTCAGCATGATACGCCCCTTCCCCGGAGCAAAACCCACCTTCACCCGGAATTTGCTTGCGGCCAGGTTGGCCTGCCAGACCTCGGAGTTCGTGTCGGCCTCCCCGACGAGATCGCCGTTGAGCCAATGCTGGAGTTTTCCGCCCCTGGCGACGACGCGGCTGTGATTCCATTCGCCGGGTGGCTTCGGATTCGTCTTCGCGGAGGGTGCCTGAATGTCGTAAAAGGAGGCGGTAAGCCGCTTCGCTCCGTTCCTGGAGTCGGGATGCTTTTGATCGTCGAGCATCTGATACTCGATGCCGAGCCATTCTTTGCCACCCACCTTGGTCACCCAATATTTCAATCCGTTGTTTCCTCCCTCGGCCACCTTCCATTCCCATTCGAGATCGAAGTCCGCAAATTCCCGCTCCGAAAGGAGATTGCCCCCCTTGCCATCGAGGCGAAGCTCTCCTTCGACGATGCTCCATCCCGGCCCCGGCTTCGCCCCGTCGGGCCCCGTCCATCCGGACAAGGTTTTCCCATCAAACAGGGCAATGGGCTCCGCTGCGATCAGGCCGCAGGAAATCGAAAGAATCGCAAGGATCAAGACACGAAGTTTCATAACAAACGGATTCTGGGTGGTTTTCCCGACTTCTTCCAATGCAGATCGCCTGCCCCGGCACGAATGTCACTTCAAAACGTGAGCCACCAGGATGGAAATCGTTATTTCCTGGCCTGAGTCGGGCGTTCCACCACCTGGATCAGCGCCGTGCGCCCAGCATCTGCCTTCGTCTTCGCGACCGTGCCCTCCGTCGCGAGAATCGCTTCCCGAGGTACCCCGGAGGCCACAAAATAATCCGCGAGAAAACGGGCCCGATTTGTCGCAATCTCGCGATTCGCCTCGGGATACTCGCTGTCGTTGGCCGATCCGACAATTTTCAGACCCAGTCCTGGCTTGCTTTTCAACTGCTGCCGCGCCCATACAAGAGCAGCCTCGCGCTGCTTCAGGTTCGCAGCCGAGTTCTTTTCGTAGGAAACGGTGAAGAGCCGGGGCTGCGGTTTCGGAGCCACCTGGGGAGCCGGGGCCGCTGCCGCCTTGGCCGGTTGGGGTTTCACCGGTTGCTGGGGTTTTGCTTCGGGGGCCTTGGCTGGCGGCGCCTTCGGAGCGGGCTTGGCAGCGGTTTCCGGTTCGGACTTTTTCTCCGCCCGATTCTTGTTTGGTTTCCTTGCCTCAGGCGCTTTTCGCTTGCGCTCCCCTTCTTCCTTGGGACACGCTTTCGCGGCGACCAACTGCTTTTCGAGTTCCTCGATGCGATCATTCTTCTTCGCCAGTTCCCGCTGGGCGTCGTGGAGGCTGTCGCGGAGATGGGCCAACTCTTTTTCGAGAGCCTGGGCACGATTCTTTTTCTCATCACCCTGCGCCGGGCGGACGGTGACGAGGAGGGAGAAGGCCGTCAGCAGGACGCCGACACGGATGGAGGAAACAAGGCAGGGGGTCATGCTCTCAAAAATGAGAAATAGCAGCGTTTTTCGCAAGAAAAAACGTCACCAATATGCGCCGCAAGCGCGTCCCTACCGCCCCGTTCCGTCGTAAAACGGGAACGGCCGACCACCGGAGACACCGAATCAGAGGGAAGAGTGAGGGGGATGAGTTCACTCCATGAGTGAGTTTCGATTCCGCCGCATTCCCTTGATTTGGCTGCGTGTTCTGCGGTTCCCCAGCTTCGGATTCAGGTTTCGTCGTCCCGGGTCGGGATCACTTCGACATCGGCCCGAATCTGGTACTTCTGCGCTGAGGCTTGGATGAGACTGCGGATCGCGCAGATCGTCTTTCCGCTTTTCCCGATGACCCGACCGGTATCCTCGGGATGGAGCTGGATGAGATAATGATTCACCCCCGAGCGCTCCTCGCGGTCGATCTCGATTTCCTCCGGATGTTCGACCAATCCACCGACGACGTACTCGAGAAATTCTTGAATGGCGAGGGTTGGTTCCATGGTGCGGGCTGCGTCGGCGTGGGATTCGTCGGAGGGCTACAGCAAAAAGGGGCGTACCCTTGTGGCACCCCCTTCGCTTTGTACCGCTTGCGGCGGCATCTGTCACGCAAGAACGATCAGGCGGAAGCCTGGCGCGCCTTCTTCATCAGGCTGCGAACCGTATCGGAGGGCTGGGCACCCTTTCCAACCCACTCGTCCGCCTTGGCCAGGTCGATTTTGCATCCACCTTTGGCTGCGAGCGGATCGTAGGTGCCGATTTGCTCAATGAAGGCTCCTTCGCGACGCGCACGCTGATCCGCCACGACGATGCGGTAGTAGGGACGATCCTTCGTGCCTTCGCGTCTCATTCTGATCTTGACCATAATCCGTTCCGATTCTGATTGGGGGTAAAGGCCGACGAACTACGTCGCAGCGGCCCGAAAAATGCCGATTTCCGGCGGGAGGGGAACTTGATACCGTGGATCGGCAAAAAATCAACCGCTAGTTTCCCGAATCTTCCTCTCTTCGATTTCGTCGGAAAGAGCCGAATTTTCCCAATTTCTCTTGGCAATCCTGCCGCGCCTCGGGTTCAATGCGCCCATGTTGATCGAGGAATCCGAAGTCTCCGCCCACGCCGGAAAGGTCCGGCGGCTGCTCTCCGCCCTGAACGAGGCGCTCTACGGTCAGGAATCCCTCGTCGAGCTCGTCGTCACGGGCCTGCTTGCCCGAGGACACATCCTGCTCGAGGGCCTTCCGGGACTCGGCAAGACGGAACTGGTCAAGGCCCTCGCCAGATCACTCGATCTCGAAAACAAGCGGATTCAGTTCACCCCGGACCTCCTGCCCGGAGACATCACCGGAAACCCCATTCTTCAGGAGACGCCGCAGGGTCGCGAGTTTGTTTTTCAAAAGGGTCCACTCTTTGCCAATCTCGTTCTCGCCGACGAAATCAACCGCGCTTCGCCCAAAACCCAATCGGCTCTGCTCGAGGCGATGCAGGAACAGCGAGTCACCGTGCTCGGCACGACCCACCCGCTGCCCACGCCATTTTTTGTGCTCGCCACCCAGAATCCGATCGAACTCGAGGGCACCTATCCTCTGCCCGAAGCCCAACTCGATCGTTTCCTTTTCAAACTCGAAGTCCGCCGCAACTCTGTTGCCACGCTCCAGAAAATCGTTCTCCACCGCGAGATCGGCGTCGAACCCGTCGTGGAGAAGGTGCTCTCGCGCGAAGATCTCACCGGGATCACCGAAGCGGTCCGCAAGATCCATCTCCCCGAGGTCGTGGCCAACTACATCGCCCGCCTCGTCGATGCCACCCACGGCGGATCGAAGGCCTCCGTCGCGATCAAATATGGAGCCAGTCCGCGAGCCGCCCTCGCCCTCGCCTCCGCCGCGAAAGCACGCGCCCTCATCCAGGGACGGATCAACACGAGCTTCGAAGACGTCGCCGCCGTCGCGACGCCCGTCCTCCTCCATCGGATCCTCCTGCACTACGAGGCCCGCATCGAGGGTCGCGGCAGCGGAGAGGTCGTGGCCGAACTGCTCGCGGAAGTCCCCCGACAGCCTCTCGACCTCGCCC
>CALDKL010000296.1 GCA_937898895.1 uncultured Verrucomicrobiae bacterium
GGGGCAAAGCTCTTTCGCAAAGGATCCCTCCTCGGGGAGACTCCGGCCGTGCTCGAAAATCTCCGACTGGGTGACTTTGCCTTTGACCTGGTCAAACCCGGCTACGAAGTCCTCGCCGCCGTCGGCGAACTCGCCTCCTCCGAGGCGCAGGATCTCGTCGTCTCGCTGAAACGCGATTCGTCCGTGGTGTTTGGAGAACGCTCGCACAACAGCCAGGAAATGGAACTGGTCCCCATCGTATACCTGCTCGTGGCCACCACCGAGACGCCTTCGAAATCCTACCTGGCCTATCTCACCGAACTGGGTGTCATCCTCGACCCCGCCTCGGCCAACACCGCCCTGAATTACCCGGCCTCCGGTGTCGGATATGCCGAAGCGGAGGCCTACTGCGACTGGCTCACGAAGCGAGAGCGGGCACTGCACCTGATCCGGCCCTGGCAACGCTACCGTCTCCCCACGGACCTCGAATGGAGCCGATTCGCGGGCCTCGACGGGGAGAGCGGAGTCACGCCCGAGGAACGCAACCACGGCGGAAACAAAGCCTTTCCCTGGGGACCGCAGTGGCCGCCACCACCGGGAGCGGGCAATTTTGCCGATGCCTCGTCCACAGGAATCTTCGGCGGAAAGGTCATTGCCGATTACACCGACGGATACGAGACGACCTCGCCGGTGGGCTCGTTCGACGCATCCGCCAACGGACTCCACGATCTCGCCGGCAATGTCTGGGAATGGGTGCGGGAGCCCTATTCGGATGGAGCGGACGGACTCCAGGTGGTGCGCGGCGGCGGGTGGAATTCCTCGGATCGGGAAGTGCTGGCCACCTCCTACCGGAACCCGGTCCCCTCCTCGGCGAAGGAGGGATTCTACGGCTTTCGCTATGTCCTCGAGGAAGTCGGTGGCACCGAATGACCTCCCGCCGCCCGCTTTTCGGAGCAGGCCCGGGCACCGTGCAGTTCGTTACACCGTCGCTGCGAACTCGCTCATCGCTGCGAGGATGATGGCCACACTGACGGCTCCGGCATCGGGCTTGCCGAGAGAATTTTCTCCAAGGGTCTTCGCCCGGCCCATCGTTGCGATCATGTCCTTGCTGGCCTCGCGTCCCGCCGCTGCCGCATCGGCTACGGCGACGAGGGCCTCGGAAAGTGGTGTCTCGGAGACCTCGGCGGCCTTTGCGGCTGCCGGGAAGAGGGCATCGACCATCGTCTTGTCTCCCGGCTTCGCACCTTTGGTCATGACCTGGTCGGTTCCCTCGCGGAGCAGGGCGGCGAGACTCGCTGCGGTGAAATCGGTCACCTCACCCACCGCCTTGCCACCCGAGCGAAACAAAATCCCGAAGATCGCACCCGAGGCCCCGCCCATGCTCGACATCATCGCCGTGCCGACCGCAACGAAGACCTTCCCGGCGGAGGGAAATTCTTTTCCCGCGAGGGCCTCCTTCACCGCAGTCATGCCCCGCTCCATGCCGACCCCGTGATCGCCGTCGCCAAGGGCGCGATCGGCATCCGTGAGGATGGGCTCGGAGACAATAATCTTGTCGGCAGCTGCGAGCATCATGTCGCGGACTTCGTTGACGGAGAGAGAGGCTTTTCCCATGAGGATAGTGGTTTTGACAGGATCGGAGAGGGTTGCGGCAAGGAAAGCACCCTGTTCAGTGACGTGCTTCAGCCGCCGTAGCGGCCCTCCATCTTGCTCAGGCAGACGGACTGGCAGGGCATGTCCCAGTATTGTTTCAATTCGTCGTCGAGGCGAGTGACGGAAAAGGAGATGCCTGCCATTTCCTGACAAGTCACAAATGACCCCACGAGCACGTCATAGACCTTGATGCCCCGTTCATTGAGGACGGCCTTGGCCTTGCGCAGGGCGATGAGGAGTTCCATCATCGTGGTGGCTCCGAGAGAATTGACGAGCAGGAGAATCTCGTCTCCGGCGGAGAGGGCGGCGACCTCCTCATCCTTCTCGAAATCGGCAAACAGGAGATCGAGCATTTTCACGGTGAGTTCGTCGGCTGTCGTCATGGGGATCTCCCCGACACCGGGTTCGCCGTGGATGCCCATGCCGAGCCCGATCTTGTCCTCGGCAATGTCGAAGGTCGGCTTGCCGGTCGCGGGAATGGATCCGGGGGACATGGAGACGCCGACGGAGCGGGTCTGGAGAACCGCTTTTTTCGCCACTGCCTCGAGTTCGGCGAGGGTGGCCACCTTCTGAGAAGCCGCTCCCGCGAGTTTCACCACGGGCACGAGCCCGGCGATGCCGCGACGATTGTGCTTTTGCGAGGGTGGGGCCGAGCAGACGTCGTCCCAGATGAGAACCGTGCGCACCTCGATCTCCTCGTCGGAGGCGAGTTCAGCACCGAGATCGAAATTGAGGACATCGCCGGCGTAATTGCCGTAAAGATAGAGCACCCCCTTTCCCCGGTTCACCGCTTCGGTGGCCTCGAGGACGATGTTCGGCGGCGGTGCTGCGAAGATGTCGCCGCAGGCCGCCCCATCGGCCAGGTTGCGTCCTACGAGACCGTGGTAGATCGGCTCGTGGCCGCTGCCCCCTCCGATCAGGAGGGCTACCTTGCCCTCGGGGATGGCATTCTTCACGATGGAACGGGCACCGACATGACGGCATTCTCCGTTGTAGGCTTCGACGAGACCTTCGAGGAGTTCGTCGGCGCACTTGAGGGGATGGTTGATGAGCTTTTTCATCGGCGGTGGTGGGAGGTGGGCAGTCTTGTTCTCTCAGACAACGGAATCGATGACAAATGGAAAATGGTGTCTCAGCGATTTTGCGGGACACAATTGGCGGAATCCGATACACTCCCGCCATGCCTTTCGCCACCTCCATTTTCACGGTCTTCTTCTGCCTCGCGACGGGCCTATTCCTGCCGTCGGTCGCTTCCGCCCAGCAGCAGGTGCTCGTGGCCGATCTCGACGTCTTTGTGACCCTTCCCGATGCGTACCAGATCACGCCGGACGATCTCGAGAAACGCTACGAGAAAGGGAACTGGAGCCGAAATCCCTACTTTGAGTGGCTCACCGAAAATCGTTCGCGCGCGGTCTTTCAGAAAAAGAATCTCGACAAGCTGAAGGTCGACCTCACCCTCCTCAAAGGGGCCTTTTCCGCCGAGGAGGTGATCGTCGATTTCAAGGACGGAAAGTTCATTGGCGTTACCATCTCGCTGTTCAACCGAGGCGACGGAGGCTCCATCACGGCGGAAGAATTTCAGAAGCGCTACCAGGCCATGGGTCGCCATCTCGGTGAGCAACTCCAGGTCCGACCGACAAGACGCGAAGCAAAGCCGACCCAGGGGCTTCTGACGACGGGTTTCACCTGGATCTCCGCCCGCGGCAAGGCGGTCCTCGAACACAACGACGGAGCACCAGGCAACATTGAATTCCTCCGCATGAAGCTCGCCCGCCGCGACGCGGGGGGAGGCTACGAGGCGGCCATGCAGGATCGCGCGGGAGCTTCGGTGAAACTCTCCGATCTGCCGCTCCATGTGAAAAAGTCGGGAGACGGAGACGTCTTCATCGCCAACATCCCCATGGTCGACCAGGGCGCAAAGGGCTACTGTGTTGTCGCCTCGGCCCAACGGCTGTTTGAATACTACGGCATCCCCTGCGACATGCACCAGCTCGCGCAGATCGCTGGATCGGACCCCGAGCGCGGCACCAGCATTCTCGCGACGAACGAGGAACTCGGTCGTATCGATCACCTTTTCAAAACACGCTTCACCTGCATCGCGGTGCGCCAGGGCTTCCGGCTCGTGGAGCTGCTCGAGGGCAAGTACGTCGGCCCCGAAGTCCCCAAAGAAAAATTTTTCTCGGCGATCGACAAGAGCATCGACCAGGGCATCCCGTTGTTGTGGTCGCTCGAGATCGGGCAGTTTCCCGAGGAGCCGCCGCTTCGGGAACAGACTTCCGGGGGGCATATGCGCATGATCATTGGCTACAATCACACCAAAAAACAGATCCTCTTTTCCGACTCCTGGGGGGCGGGTCATGAACTGAAGCGCATGGACGCGGAAGACGCCTACCAGGCCACCCACGGGATCTTCGTTCTGAAGCCGACGACGCGCTAATTGTCCCACTTCCGGTTCTCGGAGCAGATCCGGGCTTACGAG
>CALDKL010000297.1 GCA_937898895.1 uncultured Verrucomicrobiae bacterium
ATAGTACAAGCGCTTTTTCTCGCGTCCGAGCGTTTTTTCGGGCTGAATAGTTACCTAAAAAGGCGGATTGGTTGGAGGAATTGACGGTCAATGGATCGATTTTGCGATCCGCTCGCCGGGGAATGGTTCGAAATCGGCGGGAACGCCGGGGAAATTTTCCTCGCGGAATCGTCTCCAGACTTCCCTGGTTTCGTCCGAGAGAATCTCGTGCATGTCCTCGATGCAGTCGACACAAATCAGGGCGCTGTCGAGGAGGCGGTCCCCGCGACAAACTCCCGCGATGCCGAATTCCCCGTCGCGCACCTCGGCACGGGTCCGATCACAAAACGAGCATTCCTCAAAGCCGACGACCCCGCGATGGCGTTCGTTGTGAAATCTGGCGAGGTTCCGCTTCGATTCCTCCGAGGATTCTTCGAGCAATCGTTGGAGGCAGGGCAGGCAGAGGGCGTATTCGATGAGAACTTCGCCTTTCCGGTAGTTTTTGGAGATCCGGTATCCCTCCGCAAAGTCCGCAAGCGACTCCCCGCAGCGGCTGCAACTGCGAAAGGGCCGCTCCTCGTAAAAGGAGTGCAGCACCTCCGGAATCGGTTCGCCTTGGGGGATTTCTTCGCTCATGTGACCCGGTTGTCTGGACGACTCAACCCTCTTTCGGCAATCCTTCGTTGAAGAGGATGTGGGTGCCGCTCTTTCCGGGCACGGCGATGTCGGGCGTGCCGTTTCCGTCGAGGTCGGCCACGCGAATCTGGAGGCCGATGCCGGGGCCTTGTCCGGACGGAGCGTCGCTGATGAGATGTTTCGTCCAGGTGCGAGTGTCAGGTTCCCAGTCGTAGTATTGCACGGTGACGTTGTCGTTCGCGCCGGGGTCCTTTCCGGAATGTGCGTAATAACGTTTTCCGGTGATCAGTTCGGGCTTCCCGTCCTGATCGATGTCCTCCCAGGCGAGGGCATGGGCCTGAGAGAATTTGTCGTCGATGAGATGCATGCGCCAGGTCGTGGTGCCGTCCGATTGCGGCTCGAGCTGCTGATACCAGTAGAGACCGTAGTTGTGGCCGTTGCCGTAGAGAAAATCATTCCGCCCGTCGCCATCGAGGTCGAGAATGAGCACGGGACAGCTCGCGTGGGGCAGGACGAAATCGGGGTGCAGCGTCCACGGGCCGGAAAAGGGTCCGTCTTTGGGGCATTCATACCAACCGTTGCCGAAGAGAATGTCCTGTTTGCCATCTCCGTTGAGGTCACCGAAACCCATGCCGTGCCCGTTGCCGCTGGCGGCGACGACGTGTTTCTCGGCTCGGATCTTCTTGTCTTCGCCACGGACGAGGCGAAAGATCGCCATGCCGTTTGTCGGCACCCAGGAGTTGGTGATCCATTCGGGGGTGCCGTCGCCATCGAGGTCGTGGAGGAAGGCGGCCTCGTTGGCTTTGATTCCGGTGTCGGCGAGGACGTGGCCCTTCCATCCATCTGCGCCGTAGTTCCCCGCGCCGGGATTTTCGTACCACATCAGATTGGGTTCGGTGAAGGCGATTGTGACGACATCGAGATCGCCGTCTCCATCCATGTCGTGGAGGTGCTCCGCGCTGTTCTGCAGATAATCGGCTCCGAAGGGCGAGATCTTGCGCAGGGGGTGTG
>CALDKL010000298.1 GCA_937898895.1 uncultured Verrucomicrobiae bacterium
TAAAACGGGTGCGGGTTGAGATTGCCGAGGTTGTCCCTGCTCAATTTGCGGAGCGCATTGGCCATCGCCCCGGGATCTCCCGTGACCTCGGCGGCGAAGGCATCGGCCTCGAACTCGTGCTTCCGGCTCAGCCAGTTCCCGGCGATGGAAAGGAGATCGTTGACGGGGCTCATGACGATCCCGAAAAGCACCAGGCTGACGTAGACCGAAGTTTCCCTGACTCCGAAGGCATCAAAGAGGGATCGATTGTTCAGCATCAGTCCGAGCAGAAAAAACATCGCCCCAGTGGTGGCGATCCCGACGAGAAAGGTGGTCACGATGTGCCCTTTTTTGTAGTGTCCGATCTCATGGGCAAGGACTCCGACAAGTTCCCCCACCTCATGCCTTTCGATCAGCGTGTCGAAAAGAGCGATCCGTTTCGTTTTTCCGAATCCGGTAAAAAAGGCATTCGATTTCGTGGAGCGCCTGGATCCGTCCATCACGCTGATCTCTGCGAGCGGAAACTCGCACTTCCGAGCCATCGCCTCGATCGATTGGCGCAGAGGGCCATCGGCGAGAGGCTCGTATCGATTGAAGAGCGGCAGGAGCCAGGTCGGAGCCACGTAGGTCAGGGCGAGAGATACCACCGAGACGAGGAGCCATCCCCAGAACCAGGCATGGGGGACGCTCTGAAAGATCCAGAGGAGCAGGGCGAGGAGCGGCGCACCGATGGCAAAGGAAAGCGCCGCCCCTTTCACCAGGTCGGCAAACCAGGTCGCGTAACTCGTTCGATTGAATCCGAACTGTTCCTCGAGAACAAAGGTGTCGTACCAGTCGAAGGGAAGGCGCAGCAGGCCCAGCCCCGCCGCGAGCGCGGTGATGTAGACAATTCCCGCGAGGATGGGACCACCCTTGCCGACGAAACCCCGGACCTGTTCATCGAGCCAGCCAAACCCGCCGAGACACCAGAAGGCAAACAGCAGCACCAGGAAAAAGATCCCCTCCCCGATTCCGAGCACTGCTTTTGCCTGGGTGTATTCCTGGGAGCGCTCATAGGTCTCCGAGTCGACGAAGTCGCGAAAGACTTCGGGAATCCCGGCCCCCTGCGATTTCAGGTTCAGGAGGGTGGCGATCAGGTCGACCTTCCAGAGGACGACGAGGGCGATCACGATAACGAGAAACCAGGCGTTGATCTGCATTGCCCTCTGTCTACGCCACGCCCTCGGCGCGGGCAAACGGAAAGGCGATGGCCAAAGGAGCCCGTCGCCTGGCCCGCTCGAGACGGGGCAAATTCTCCACTTCCGGACTGTTCATGCATCCGCTTTCCCGCTACCTTCACCCCATGGCTACGGCCCGACAAAAGGTCCTGAAAACCTACAAACTGTTCATCGGCGGAAAATTTCCCCGCTCGGAGAGCGGACGCACCATGACTACCCGGCACGCGACCACAGGCGAGCACCTCGCCCACTATTCTCACGCCTCGCGCAAGGATCTCCGCGACGCCATTGTCGCCGCCCGCGCCGCCCTCCCCGGATGGAGTGGCACGACGGCCTATCTCCGAGGCCAGATTCTGTACCGCGCCGCCGAAATGCTCGAAGGACGCGCCGAGAGTTTTGCTTCCGAGATTGCCTCGCTCAGGGATGCCGGGACGACCGATGAAGCGCTCCGCGAGGTGGAAGCCTCGGTCGATGCCCTCGTCCATTTTGCGGGATGGACCGACAAGATCGGGCAGATCTTCGCATCCGTGAATCCCGTCGCCACGCCTCATTTCAACTTCACCTTTCCCGAACCCAGCGGCGTGGTGGGGATTTTTGCTCCGGATCAACCCTCTTTGCTCGGGCTCGTGACCCTCCTCGGTCGGGTGGTTTTGTCAGGAAACACCTGCGTCGCCCTGGCTTCCGAAGCCGCTCCCCTGCCCGCCCTTTCCTTCGCCGAGGTTCTCGCCACGAGCGACCTGCCCGGCGGGGTCATCAACCTGCTCGCCGGCAAACGTGCCGAACTCGCCCCCTGGCTGGCGAGCCACCTCGATGTCGACGCCGTCGTCGATGCCTCGGGGCAGGCCGATGTCTTTGAGATCCTTCAGGGCGGCGCAGCGGCCAATCTGAAGCGCGTCCACGACCATTCCCTGCCCGATCGCGCCTCCTGGTTCGCCGAAGTGGCGCGCGATCCCTATCGGATACTCGATACCATTGAGTTCAAGACCGCATGGCATCCCATGGGGATGTGAGCTGTGAAAACGGCGCTGCTCATCGTCCTCGATTCGGTTGGGATCGGCCACGCCCCCGATGCGGCAGACTTTGGCGATGAAGGAGCGGATACCCTCGGTCACATCCGGGCGTCCGTTTCCGGGTTCGCCCTGCCGCACCTGGATGCCGCCGGATTGGGTCACTGTCAGGCTCTGGCCTCTGGCACCAGGGTGGTGACACCGGCAGGACTCTCCTTCGCCTGCCTCACCGAACGATCCGCAGGAAAGGACACCGTCACCGGCCATTGGGAACTCGCCGGGGCCGTGCTCGGTGACGCGTTTGCCACCTTTGCCCGATTCCCCGACGCCCTCGTTGCAGAGATGGAGGCCTGTTGCGGCGAACGGTTTCTCGGCAACGTCGCGCGGTCCGGCACCGCCATGCTCGAGGAACTCGGGGAGGAACATCTCCGCACCGGAAAGCCGATTCTCTATACCAGCGCCGATTCCGTCATCCAGGTGGCGGCGCACGAGTCCCTCGTACCTGCGGAACGACTCCACGAAATCTGCCGCTGCCTTCGGCCTCTTGCGGATCGCGAGCGGATCGGGCGAGTCATCGCCCGTCCCTTCGTCGGGGAGCCGGGAAATTTTTTTCGCACCTCGCGCCGACACGACTTTGCCATGCGCCCGCCCGAGACGATCCTGCCCCGCCTTGTGAATGCGGGCGTGGAAACGATCGGGGTGGGAAAAATCTCCGACATTTTTTCGGGAGTCGGTCTCTGCTCCTCGTTTCCGACTCGCGACAATGCCGAAGGTTGTGCCGTGATGGACCGTTTGCTCGTGACTCCCACCAATCAGCCCCGCCTGCTGTTCACAAATCTCGTCGATTTCGACATGCTCTACGGGCACCGCCGCGATCCGGCGGGATATGCACGGGCATTGTCCGCCTTCGATGATTGGTTCGGCACTCTCCTGGCCCGCCTCGATCAGGAAACCCTGCTACTCCTCACGGCCGACCACGGCAACGACCCAACCTGGCAGGGCAGCGATCATACCCGCGAGCGGGTGCCGCTGTTGATGGGCGCACCCGGCCCGGCACAAAATCTCGGAGTGAGGGAGAGCTTCGCCGATGTCGCGGCGACTCTCGCGGATTGGTTTGGGGTCAGCGAAACCGGTTTGGCGGGCCGCTCCCTCTTCGCCCCGCCTCGCAACGAAGCGGAGTGCATGCGGTGACTGACTCGCCCCTCAGTGCGCGGCCGCCTTTTCGCGTCCGAGCAGACTCAATCCGCCAAGTGCCAGGAGAGCCACTCCCCCCACCAGTCGGAGAGCAACCCCGAGGAACCCGGAGCCAATTGCTTCAATCCCGTAGTACACGATACCCGCACCGATCAGAATGGTGAAAATCGGACCGGCCGTATTGATCGACTTTTCCGAGAGAGGAAGGCAGCCCATCAGGGCAAACATGACAACAAACCCGGCGAGGTAGAGCCACACCGGAGTCCAGTAGCCCGCACTGGCACCGACGCAGACTTCGCAGAGCAGCCAGGCAAGACCGACGAGAAAGAAAAAGCCGTGGGAAAGGGAATTCATCGCAGGAAATTGGTTCGGAATTCTGGAGAATCAAGCGGGGATTCGTCCGTTTTGTGCGCTCGGCACTTTCAGCGACGCCCCTTTTCGCGGAATTCCCCGAAGGCTCGGAATTTCTGATACCGCCGCTCGAGCAAGGTATCGCGCCCGAGCGACTCGAGTTCGGTGAGGTGCTTGATGACGTGGCGCTTCAAATTGCTTGCCGCCGCGATGTGGTCCTGGTGCGCTCCACCCATCGGTTCGGGAATGACTTCGTCGATGATCTTCAATTCACTGAGGTCTGCGGCACTGAGTTTGAGGGCCTGGGCCGCCTCGGTGGCATACTTGCGATCTTTCCACAGGATCGCAGCGCACCCCTCGGGACTGATCACGGAATAGTACGCATTCTCCATCATGAGGACGCGGTCGGCCACCCCGATGCCTAGGGCACCGCCCGATCCCCCCTCGCCGATGACCACGGCCACCACCGGCACCCGCAACATCATCATCTCGCGCAGATTGAAAGCGATGGCCTCGGCGATGTTCCTCTCTTCCGCACCGATGCCGGGATAGGCACCGGGCGTATCGATGAGCGTGACGACAGGAATGCCAAATTTCTCCGCAAGCTTCATCAGGCGCAGCGCCTTGCGATATCCCTCGGGATGGGCGCTTCCGAAATTGCGGCGGAGGTTCTCTTTCGTGTCTCGCCCTTTCTGATGACCAATGACCATCACCTTGCGCCCCTCAATGCGGGCAAATCCGCCGGGCATGGCTTCATCCTCGCCGATATGGCGGTCCCCGTGCAGTTCGAGAAAATCATCGAAGGAATGTTCGACATAGTCGAGCATGAACGGTCGCTGGGTGTGACGGGCGATCTGGACCCGCTGCCAGGGGGTGAGGTGGCGGTAGACCTCTTCCTTCATCCTCGTCAATTTGTCCTCGATACGCTTCATCTCGCTCGACATGTCGATATCGCTGTCGGCGGCGCGGTCGCGCAGCTCGCTCAACTGACGTTCGAGATTGACGATCGGCTTTTCGAATTCGAGAGGTTCGACGGTGGTCATGTCGGCATTGTAGCTCGTTTCTCGCCTGGGTCTACTTCACAAGATCGACTTTTGAACCAACTCTCAGGATCGTATACAACTCTTCGAGATCGGGGTTTGCGACCATGATTCCAAACGGGCGAGATTCACCCCCACCGTCCGGCCCCGCATCCGCCTGACGGAGAAAGAGCCCGATTTTTCCCGTTCGGATCCACTTCGCACTGCTCATGTAGTTGGGATGAGTGAAATTCACGGGCTGATCCTTGTGCCAGGCGACACGCTCGCTCACCGTCGTCGCCACCGGGGCCTTCATTTCCGCAGGAAGATTGCGGGTGACGATGGCGTATTCCTTGAAAAACCGATCCCCGTCGAAGACCGTCACGGAATTTTTCTTCAGGTCGATCTCGACGCGGAATTTCAGGGGATAGACGGTGAGTTCCTCGTCCGGAAAGATGAATTCAGAGGTCTTTCCGTTCGCCCGCATGATGTAGTCGATCGTCGTCTCATTGCGGCTCGCGATCGTGACGAGGGCTTCACCTCGCTTCACCTTGTGATCGACTTTTCCGGGGATGGGGATCTTCGAGAGGAGGAGGTCGAGATTCACCTCGCCGACAACTCGTTTTGCTTCGGGAAAGGTGGCGGATTCGGGGAAATATTGCATCAGGTAGAGGAGCCGATCCCGTGCCGAAATCAGTTCCCCTTTGCGCAGCAGGTCCATCGCTGCATCAAAGTGCCGTTTTCCCAGATCGGGGCGTTCCAGGGCGTCCCCGCCCTTGCCCGAGAGATGGCGGTTCACGACCAATTCCGGCTGGGCAAATTTCTTCCAGTAGTAGTAGGCCCCGCCCACTCCGACGCCGCAGATGAGCAGGGCGAGAAAAGCGAGGAGGAACTTGAACCGGGCCATGGCGAGACAGGAGAAAACCGGAGCGTGATCCGTCAGAGCAGACCGCGCCGCTTGAAGTCAAAGGCATTGATTCTCAGGGAACGGGCGACGGTCTCCATGGTGAATTTGATCAGAGAGACCTCCCAGGAATCGTCCACCCCGCAGATCAGTGCGCGCGAGGGATCGCCGCTCGTGCGGATCTCCTCGAGGAGACGGTCTCGGGCCTGCTCGAGGGGCACATGGACCAGTTCCTCGGTAAAACTGCGTCTCGCGAAATGGAATCCATACTGGAAAAGAGCAAGGTTTCCGTGGTGCCGAAACCACTCTGCAAACGCCCGCGCCTGTTCGCCGAAGCCGTCGAAGTGAAAATCATCGTGGCCTTCGGGACGGATGATCTTCGGTCGCTCTGTCTCCACCCGTCCCTCGCGGATACGGACCACCCCCACCGTGTCCATCGGTTCGGTGAGCAGGTGAAAGCGGAAATTGGTCGTGCCGAAGGTGTCGATGAATCGATCGGGCTCGTGCGCGACGACGGTGTGCTCCATCGCATAGGCAATGTCGTCGAAGGAGAGGGCGGACATACAGGGCGGAATCGGCTACTTTACGCGCAATGCTCGAGAAATCCACTGCTTCGACGAACGAACGAGGGATTCGGCCCATTTGCCTCTCTGGTGAGATCCCCGATCAGCGGCCCCAAGGGATACTCCGCGAGCGGGCAAAAAAAATGCGCCTCCGCAGAGGCGCATTCCGACAGCTTGGACAACGTCAGGCGAGATCACACAGGGTGGGATCGGGCACCCGACAGGGTCACTTCGACTGTTGCTCGACGATGTAGGCGAAGACATCGCCAACACTCAGGAGCTTTTCCGCATCTTCGTCGGGAACGGTGATGTCGAACTCTTCTTCGAAGGCCATCACCAGCTCGACGGTATCGAGCGAGTCGGCACCAAGGTCTTCGACAAACTTGGCCTCGGGCTTCACTTGTTCTTCACTCACGCCGAGTTGTTCGACGATGATATTCTTCACTTTTTCTTCGATCGATGCGTCAGCCATGTGGGAATTGGGAATGGATTTTAAGAATTCCGGACCATTATCGGCGGGAGGAGAGTTTCGCAACGCTTTTTTTTACCCTTTTTGCTGTCCTTGCTACCGAGACACCCTCCCGCTAGTCCGCATTTCTCAGCCCCCTT
>CALDKL010000299.1 GCA_937898895.1 uncultured Verrucomicrobiae bacterium
GGCAGATGCCGATGCGGACATCGCGGTTGTCCAGCGGAGCGACGGCGGTGTTGAGGTAGAGCCCTGCCGACGAACTCGGCCAAACGTTGAAGAATTTGGCTTTGTGAATGTAGCCATTGTGGACCTGGGGGATTTCGAGGCGCTCATACCAATGGGTCGGATCCGCCACGAGGAAGGTGTCGAGGCTGCCCTGAAAGAAGAGTTCGAGAGCCTTCTCGGGGAGGCGAACGACGCGATAGACGAGTCGATCCGGATTGAACCGATGGCGATAGAATGGCTTGTCCTGCGCCCACCAGTCCTTCACCCGCGTCAGGGTGACACTGCGTCCGAATTTGAGGTCGCCATCGAGGATGACATAGGCACCGGTCGTGGGCCGGGAGCGCCACTGGTAGCGGCTCTCAAAGTCGGGGCCGAACTCCTTGTAAAAATGCCGAGGCATCGGTGTGAGGCTCGTCCAGTAGGGAGCGAGGGCCTTGGGCTCGGCGAGGGTGACGGAAAGGGTGTGCGAATCGTAACGGGTGATATTGGTGTATTGTGAGGAGTACCACTCGTTTCCGAAGGGATTCTGGGGATACTCGGAGAGTTGCAGGTAGAAGGTATTGAACCAGTCATCGGCTTCGACGGGCACGCCATCGGAGTATTTCGCGTCAGGATCGAGGCGGTAGTAGACGGTGCGGCTGTCGGGCGAGACGGCCCATTCCTTTGCCAGACTCGGGATGACTGCTCCCGTCTCGGGATGGAGTCCGACGAAACCCATCTCGATGTCGTCGTAATGATAGCCTCGGAAGGCGTTGTTCGAGTTTTCACCGAGAACGCGGATGGTCGGCGGAAAGGAGGGGATGTAGCTGTTGAAGGTGCCGCCTTTCCGGGCTTTGGGATCGCCGATCTCGGGTTCGGATAGGCCATTCTCCCAGGCAAGTCCCGCCGGAAGGTCGGCGGGGGTCGCAAAGGTGAAAAATTCAGGTTTGGCGAGACGTGCCTTCACCTGTTCAAGATCGATCCGCAGCGATGCTTTCGTCGCGTCATCGGGTGCCTTGGCGAGGTCGTCGGCGAGTTGCTTTTCCCGTGACCGAAGCTGTTCGACGACCCGCTTGTTGTGAAATTCCCAAAAGGCTTCGCGCTCGGCGGTGCCGTCGTAGGGCGGGAAGTCCGAGGCGGGGAGCCGACCGACCGCGAAGAGCCCGGAGCCAAGCAGGAGGATGGAAAGAGCGGCCTTCACGGTGAAGCGATGAGTTACTCCGGGACACGTCATTTCATCAATCCTTTGGGGGGAGTCGGACACGTTTCTGCGGATCGCCCTTTCGTTTTTCGCTGCGGCACCGGAGCCAAAACACGATTGCCGATGGGGAATGCGATCCTCCTGGGGAGGGGATCCGAGAGGGTTGTGTTCGTGACGGAACCGTATCGCATACTCACTGGTAGGTGGTGAACTTTTTCGGATCGAAAGCCTCGCGCAGGGCTTCGCCGACAAAGGTGACGAGCAGGAGGATGATCACCATGATGGCGAACATCGAGATCGTGATCCAGCCGGCGGAGAGGTGGTTGAGCCCGTCGTCGAAGAGCACGCCCCACTGCGCGTAGGTCTCCGGCAGACCGAATCCGACAAAGGCGAGTGCGGTGAGAGAGGTCATGATTCCGACGACGCTGAAGGGAATGATCGTGACGAGTGTGGCGAGCACGTTCGGCACGAGATATCGGGTGATGATGCGGAAAGTTCCGGCCCCCTGGAGACGGGCGGCCGAGATGTAATCGCGTTCCTTCTCCTTGTAGGCGAGGGCTCGCATCGAATAGGTCAGGCCCGTCCACGAGAACACGCAGATCACGCCGAGGAGGAGCGGCAGGTTCATGTTCGCCACGCCGACGACCCCGACGACGATCATCACGATATAGAGAAAGGGCAGGTTCTCGAGGATCTCGATGATGCGCTGGAAGAGCAGATCAAACCAGCCGCCCCAGAACCCCATGAGGGTGCCGAGGAGGACGCCGACTCCGTAGGTGAGGGTCAGATAGATCAGGATGGCCTTCAGGTTCAGTTGCCAGCCGCCGTACATCTGTGCCAGCACATCCCAACCCCGGCTGTCGGTCCCGAGGTAGTGCCCCGCTCTCCACATCGGAGGGATCGCGGGATAGAGCACGACGGTCCAATCGCTCGTGGCCGCAGCGGTGAATTCTTCGGGTTTCATTTCCCCGGTGAATTCTTCCCACATCTTCTCTCCACCACGGTAGGAGGCGCACCGGGCGAGGCCCCCCGAGGGAGCGTAGCCGAGCCATTCCCCGTCGGGCAGGCCGCGTCGGATGCGGGCGTCGGTGTGTTTTGCGGTGGGGTGATCCGTGTAGTATTTCAGAGCCCGGCCCGAATAAGGTCGGGCCTCGCCGGGGCGGTAGAGCCGTCCGTCGCGAAGTTCGAGCACCATCGTCTGTCGGTCGTCGGAATCGAGGACGGGATCCCACGGCACCGGAGGCATGAGGACAAATCCGCCCGTATTCTCCTTCGCGAGCCGTTCCCTGAGAAGGCGATAATCGGTCTCGGCCTCTCCTTTGCCGGAGAACGTCTTTTCCGGATAACGTTGTTTCACAAAGGCGGGGAAATACCACGAGTCGCCGTGTTTCACGACGAGGGCGCGCTTTCCGACGAGAGCCTGATCGAGGAGGGCGAGGAACACGAGCCCCGCCAGGAGCAGCAACGACCACCAGCCGCGCCGGATCGAACGAAAACGCCGGAATCGCTGCAGCGTTACCGGAGTCCAGTTCACCCGCGCCGGAAGGAAGAAGAGGGCGAGCGCCCCGCCGAGGAGAAGGAGGATGGAACTGGTCCAGCCGAAGATCGGCCCCATTTTGAAACACCAAGAGATCGAGGGGAGATCGAGCCCTTGCCATTCTCCGAGCAGGGAGAAGGCACCGACGAGCAGGGCGAGAATGGCGAGACGGCGGATCATTCGAAGCGGATACGGGGATCAAGCCGGGCGGTGATGAGGTCGGAAAGGACGTTGCCGAGCATGAGGAGGAGGCCGCTGATCGTGACCGTGCCCATGATGATGGACGAGTCGCGCTCCAGCAACGCATTGAACCCCATCAGTCCAAAACCATCGATGTCGAAGATCCGCTCGATGAGGAAGCTGCCTCCGACAAGCAGGGTGAGGGCCTGGCCCATTGTCGCGGCCACGGGGATGAAGGCGTTGCGCAGGGCGTGACCGAAGACGGCGCGTTTGAAGTCGAGGCCTTTCGCCACTGCGGTGCGAACGTAGTCAGCGGCAAGCTGGTCCATGAGGTTGTTTTTCACCAGCATCGTCAGACTCGCAAAGCTGCCCACCATGTAGCAGACCAGCGGAAGGAAGGCGTGATGGACGAGGTCCTGCACCTTGCTCCAGAAGGAGAGATCGGCGAAGTCCGCACTGACGAATCCCTCGAGGGGGAACCACCCGAGCCGAGCCGCAAAGACGACCACGAGAAACACCCCGAGGACGAATCCGGGGATCGCATAGCCCACGAAAATGAGGAGGGAGGTGACGTTGTCGAGGACGGTGCGGTGCCGGATCGCCTTGAGGACTCCGAGCGGCACGCAGACCAAGTAGGTGAGGATGAGGGAGACGAGACCGAAGAAAATCGAGATCGGGAATCGGCGCTTCATCATGTCCCAGACCGGTTCGGAATAGCGAGTCGAGTCGCCCAGATTTCCCTGGAGGAGGCCGCTGAATTTCGGTTGGTAGAGGATCGCGAGATAGGGCTGGGGGGTGTCGAGATCCTGGCCGGGATTGCGCTTTTTCCAGCGGCGGAGCTGTTCCGCGGGTGTGACGATGCGAGCCCGCCAGGAAGCGGTCGCAACACCTTTCGGAAACGAGATCGCGGCCTGGTCATTGGGAAGCCGTTTCACCGTGACGACATCGGCGGTGCCGGGGATTTTCACTTCGGCCTCGTAAGCCCCGGAGGCAAATTCGGAACGGGATCGGTTCGTTTCACGCGGCACCACCCCGAGCCAGGAGAGGTAGGCGATCAGAAAGGGCTTGTCGTGGCCGAATTGCTCTTCCAGTTTCAGGATCTGGCTCGGGGTGAGACCCGAGGATTGGAGGTGATTGGCCCGCCCCCCCTCCTTCACGCGAGCTTCCATCAGGGCCATCTCGAGGCGACCTCCGGGAGTGAACTGGATCAGCGCAAAGACCGCCAGCGTCATTCCGAGCAGGGTCGGAGGGATGAGGAGCAGTCGTCGGATGAAATAGGCGGCCATGTGGGAGCGGGAGTTCCTAGTCTCCACGATGCGAGCCCTCAAAACAAGGCCCGGGGCGCATTTTCATGCGGTGAAAGAGACCGAATGATTCGGTGGATCCCCGCCCCAGGGCAAACTCACAGAATCCGGTCGAGCAGATATCCGCGCAGATCGCGGATGGCGATGCGCTCCTGCTTCATCGAATCGCGTTCGCGGATCGTGACGGTGTCCTTCAGGTCATCGCCATTTTCTCCGAGGGTGTCGAAGTCGATCGTGACGCAGAAGGGTGTGCCAACTTCGTCCTGACGGCGATACCGTCGCCCGATTGCCGCAGTCTCGTCGTAGAAGACGTTCATGAAGGGGGTCAGCAGCTTTTGCACCTCGCGGGCTTTGGCGACGAGTTCCGGCTTGTTCTTCAGCAGGGGGAAAACACCCACCTTGATCGGGGCGATCCGCGGCGAGAAGCGCAGCACCACACGCGTTTCCTCCTTTCCTTTGTCATCCGTCACCGTTTCCTCGTCGTAGGCTTCGCAAATGAGGGCGAGGGCGGTGCGGTCGCAGCCGGCGCTCGGCTCGACGACATGGGGGAGAAGGCGTTCTTTCGTCTCCTCATCGAAATACTCGAGCGACTTGCCCGAGCCTTTCTGGTGGACTCCGAGATCGTAATCGCTGCGGTAGGCAATGCCCTCGAGTTCCTGAATTCCGAAGGGAAACTCGTATTCGATGTCGTAGGTCTTCACTGAGTAGAAGGCGCGCTCGCCATCGGGAATGTCGACGATGTGGAGATGCTCGCGCGGGATGCCGATCTCCTCGTAGAACTTCAGCCGCGCCTCGAGCCATTCATCGGTGAGACGGAGCCCGTCCTCGGGGCGGCAGAAAT
The DNA here is from genome assembly GCA_937898895.1 of uncultured Verrucomicrobiae bacterium. Classification (GTDB taxonomy): domain Bacteria; phylum Verrucomicrobiota; class Verrucomicrobiia; order Verrucomicrobiales; family DEV007; genus Arctic95D-9. Next base: position 5,082 of record CALDKL010000299.1, read on the forward strand.
ATTCGATCTCCATCTGCTCGAATTCGCGCGAGCGAAAGGTGAAGTTCCGCGGGTTGATCTCGTTGCGGAAACTTTTCCCGATCTGGGCGATGCCGAAGGGAAGTTTCACCCGGGAGGAATCGAGCACATTCTTGAACTGGGCGAAAATCGACTGCGCCGTTTCGGGGCGGAGATAGGCGATCGCATTTTCATCGTTTTCGTCCGAGGATGCTCCCATCTGAGTGCGGAACATCAGGTTGAAAGCGCGGGGTTCGGTCAGCAGGGAGCCGTTTTCGGGGTTGAAGCGGGTGGTCTCGGTGACGGATTCACTGCGCTCACCGGTCAGATCGAGCGTTTTTGGAGAGATCTGTTTGTCGGAGAGGAACTGGGCGTAATACTGGCGAGCGGTCTTGCGGGCCTTGTTTTCATCCTCTCCCTCTTTCGCGAGAACTGCGTAATCGCGGGTCACGATCCAACCAGATTCGGCGTGCGTAGCCCCCGTGAACCACCAGATCGTGCCGGACTGAGCCGGGATCTGGTCGGCGCGGAGCCGGGCTTTGCTGAGGAGGCAATCGCACATCGGATCGGAGAATCCGCCGACGTGCCCCGAGGCTTTCAGCACGGCCTGGTGGGTCAGGATGGACCCATCGAGGCCTACGATGTCCTCGCGTTCCTGAACATGCTTGCGCCACCAGTAGTCCTTCAGGTTGCGCTTCAGTTCGGCCCCCAGGGGACCGTAATCCCAGCATCCGTTGAGGCCGCCGTAGATCTCGGCCGATTGGAAAATGAACCCCCTCCGTTTGCAGAGGCTGACGATTTTTTCCATCAGGACGGTATTCTTGTCGGAGGAGGGTTCGCTCATGGGCTGTCGAGGAGGTCGGAAAAGGGGTGGACAAGATAGCCGACGAGTCCAATCCGCAAGGAGAAAGTCCCCGGAGAAGCCTGACCCGGCTCCCTCAGGTTGATTTCCCCTTGACCCAGCCCGAAATCCGTGGACATTGCCCGCCCCGCAGGTCCGGCCCGTCGCAAGGATGCCACGGTCCTCCCCCTGCCAGAACCTTTCAACGGATCCCAGTCATGTCCCGAGTTTGCCAAATCACCGGAGCGAAAGTGTGTAGCGGTCGCCGAATCCACCGGAGTGGTCGCGCCAAGAAGAAGGGCGGGATCGGTCGTCACGTCACCGAGACGGTCAAGCGGCAGTTCAAACCCAATCTGCGCGACAAGCGTGTCTGGGTGCCCGAACTCGGCAAGTACGTCCGCGTCCGTGTCAGCGCCCGTGGTCTCAAGACCATGGACAAGAATGGGGCCTACAAAACCCTCAAGGAAGCGGGGCTGGTCTGATTTTCCGGAGGTGTCGGATGCCTGACACCCCCCCGCCGTACGAGGTGGCTGGTCCATGGGATCTCGAGGGCCTCTCCCTGGCCCGCACCATTTCTCGCCTCGGCGTGGTCTCGAGTCGCCCGGCTACCTTCCTCTGGGACTCCGCGAGCGGGCTCGACGCGAGCTGGCAACTGTGGCTGGAAACCTGTTTCACCCCGGTTCTTGCTCCGGCCTTCGTTGCCGTTCATCGCCTCGCCGGGGTCATGCAGCCCGATGAGATCATCGCGATTGATCGCGGCGTCGATCCCCTTCTGAGCGAGCCACTCCGACTCCGGAGCCTCTCCGCCGCGCTTCCGTTTCTCTCAGGCAAAGAGGAGATGAGAGCCCATCGGGCCTGGATCCGAGTGGTGGATCGGATCACCCGGGGCGACTCTCCCGGGCACCTCGTCACCCTCTTTGCTCTCCAGGCTGCGCTGTACGCCTTGCCTCTCGCTTCCGCGCTGGTCGCATACGTCTGGTTTGAACTCGAGTCGGGGCTTCCCGCGGCCTATCGCTCCCGCTCCGGTTCGGCAGCAGAGGTTCTCGCCATGTTTGCCGATGCCATGCCGCAGGTGCAGCTTGCGATGAAGGTCGAAAACGGTGACATATCCGGCGAAGTGTCGCTGCTGCGAGCGATCTGAATCACGATTCCCCCCCCAATCCACGCCCTCAGCGGATGACCCCGGACATCGACGAAATCTTCCTCACCGAGACTGACACCTCGACCGAACACGACGTCCCGTGGAATGTGATCGTCTACGATGATCCCGTGAACCTCATGAGTTTCGTCACCCTCGTCTTCCGGCGTGTCTTCGGGTATCCGCCTGAAAAAGCCGAGGCGCTCATGCTCGAGGTGCATCGGAATGGTTTTTCGGTGGTTTGGACGGGCGAAAAGGAGAAGGCCGAGCTTTACGTGCAGCAACTGCAGTCCCACCAGCTTCTCGCGGCGATGAAAAAAGCGTGAGGTTCGTCGCAGAAGAAGAATTTCCTTATGCAATCTCGCGTTTACGCTACTGCGGGGAAATCCTTCCCGCCTGATCGCGGGCCGATCTCAGCGGCCGACGAGTTGCTCGGGAAGCGGAAAACAGAACCGCGAACTCAAAAACAATGCGAGCGAAGCGAGCCAACGTCGCGAAGGTGAAAAACCATTTTGTGCTGGAATTTGGCTAACACTACCACAAGACGATTTCCGTCGGCTTCACTCCGGCGATCAACAACACCAAAACTCGTATGAAAATCTCATTCCATCTGGTCGCAACGATCCTGTTGGCCACCGCAACCGGCGAATCGGCGACGGCACAGGAGGTGACTGCCAAAACGCCGGAAAACATCGCTCTCGGAGCACCAGTGAGCTTTGACAAGGTCCCCAATTATGCGCTCTCTTCCGATCCGGAAGACAAGCTGCAGTTGACCGACGGCAAGTTTGTGGAAAACAATTTCTGGACGCAGAAAGGTACCGTCGGGTGGGCCAATACGATCCCCGTCATCACCGTCGATCTTGGCAAAGAGCAGCCCATTGGAGGGGTCATGGTCAGGACGGCGGCAGGTCGCGCTTCGGTGAATTGGCCCACCTTGATCTTCCTTGCCGTCAGCGACGACGGCAAGAGGTGGCGGTTCGTCGGCGACCTCGTTCGCCTCTCTCGTCAGGAAGGGCGCCCGCAGCCGGCGTCGGATCGTTACGACACCTTCCGATATTTCACCCATCGTTTGAAGACGAAGGGGCGTTATGTCGCGGTGGTTCCCCTGCAGCAACCCTACACCTTCGTGGACGAAGTCGAAATCTATCGCGGAGACGATTCCTTTCTCCAAACCTCCGACGGGGCGACGACTGTCGAAAGCATTCAGGATCTGGTGAAGGAGGAGCGCACTCACGCCCTCATGCTCAATCGCCTGTCGCGGGATTTGGGCGAGGTTCGCGAGGAATGGAAACGCGCCCAACTTTCCGAGGCGATCAAAAAGGAACTCGGCGAACGGCTCGACGCGGTGCAAGGAGAATTGGATCAGATCGCCTCGCCGGACGCGGCCAGCTTCAAAACCACGATTCCGCAAAACGCCACCCATGCGAAAATACTCGCGGTGCATGGGGAGATTCTCAGTGCTCGCTTGCCGGCATTGACGGCATGGAAAAAGCATCGCTACGCCTGGCTGGATTTGTGGGAGTCACCAGCGGAGAATCCGTCGACCCCGCCCTCGCTGGAGATCGAAATGCTCGGCAACGAGGTCCGGGCCGATAGCTTCCTTCTGACCAATGCCAGTGGAAAAGACGCTGCCGTGACCCTTGAAATCCTGGCACCCCCAGCCAGTGCGAAGGAGGGCTGGTTGCAGGTTTCGGCGCTCGAGTGGACCGACACCCAGCAAAACAATCCCGTTGCTGCCGCCCTGTCGATGCTGGAGCCTGCGGGAGGAGCCTATCCGGTTTCCATTCCCGCTGGCCTGACGCGCAAGATCTGGCTCTCGGTGGACTCCTCCCGATTGTCCGCCGGAACGCACCAAACCTCAATCCGCGTGCAGGGGAACGGAGAGACTCTCACGCTGCCACTGACCGTATCCGTCTCGACCCTGCCGATGGGCAGGCCGCGATTGTCGCTGGGGATGTGGGACTATACCAACACGAATTTTGGCGCTCTGACGACACAAAACCGAGAGGCCGCGATCCGGATGATGCGCTCGCATTATGTGGATTCTCCCTGGGCCAACAGCGCTGTGCTGCCCTGGCCTCAGGCGACAGATTTTGATGGAAACCATCAATGGAAGGAAGGGGGGAAACTCGCCTGGAAAGCGTTTGATGATTGGGTGGCACTGTGGCCGGACGCGCGCCGGTATCTGGTTTTCGCCAGCGTCGGAGCAGGCTTCGCCGGAGCCAAACCGGACAGCGAGCAATTCAACGGTCGCGTCGGAACTTGGGCAAAGGCGCTGTCCGGGCACATGAGAGATCTGGGCCTGCGTCCCGAGCAACTCGGCCTCCTGCTGGTCGATGAGCCGCACACCGAGGAACAGGATGCGGTGATTGCGGCCTGGGCTAGGAGCATCAACGCCGCCGCGCCCGAACTGACGCTCTTCCAGGATCCTACCTGGCAGGAACCACATAAAACAAAGATTCAGGAGGCAATCACGTCCGTCGATATCGTCTCTCCTCTGATCATGTTTCACAAGGCGGGAGGAGAGCCTGTCAGAAAGTATTTTCAGGAGAGAAGGGCGGCAGGCCAGACGTTGTGGTTTTACCAATGTCAGGGTCCGGTGCGATTGTTCAGTCCCGGTCGCTACCATCGCCTGCAATCCTGGTACGCATTCAATGAAGGTGCCACCGGTCTGGGCAACTGGGCCTTTGCCGATACCGGTGGAGTGGCGAGTTCATGGAACGAGTATCTTTGTTCGCACAACAACTATTCGCCGGTATTTCTTCAACCGTCCGGCATCATCTCGGGCATCCACTGGGAGGCGGTGCGTGAAGGGGTGCAGGATTACGAAACGTTTGCGATGTTGCGCGATGCCGCTGCCAAATCGGAGGATGCGACGCTGCGAGAGAAGGCAACGGCCTTGCTGAAAGAAATCGGGAGCGTCAATGACACCTGGGTCAGCGAATACGAGTGGACGCGACCGGAGGATCCGCAGTGGGCGGACGATCGGCGTTCCGAGGCCTTTGCTTTGCTGGAAAGCCTTTGCAAGTG
>CALDKL010000300.1 GCA_937898895.1 uncultured Verrucomicrobiae bacterium
ATCAACGCGGCGATGATGCGTCCGACCTTTCCTTCGCCCTACACACTTGAAGTCCCGGGCGCGACTCCTGAGCAGCGTGGAGAGGAGGTGGCGGTGGAGGAGCGGACCCGCCTGGGGCTCGGAGACGGTCCCATCGCCGATCTCCGTTCTCTCCTTGAGGAAGCCGTCGGGGTCCGCATCTTTTACCTTAACCTTCCTGCGAAGGTTGGCGGGCTGTTCGCCTGCAATGAAGAGCTTGGAGCCTGTATCGCGATCAATCGCAATCATCCTCCCGCGAGGGGAAACTGGTCGCTGGCACATGAATACGGGCATTTTTTGACTACCCGATTTGTCGCTGATGTGAGCTTTACCCACGACCACTGGGGAAAGTCGGTGCCCGAGCGTTTTGCCGACGCTTTTGCGAAAAATTTCTTGATGCCCCGCACCGGAGTCATGCGTCGGTTATCGGATGCAGTGAAAGCGACCGGTAAGGAGCGTCCCACGATCGGAGTGGTGCTTTCGCTGGCGCACCTTTATCAGGTTTCCGTGCAGGCCATGTTTTTACGATTGGAGGAATTGAAACGTATTCCTGCGGGGACCTGGGACACTCTTCGGGAGAAGCGCGGGTTCAAGCCCGAGCAGGCGAGATCGGCCCTCGGACTCTCCCACGAGCCGAAACAACCCATGTTACCCCTGCGTTATCGGCAACTCGCCTGCAACGCCTACGAGCGGGAGGGCCACGGACTGACTGAGGGCCAGTTGGCAAGGAAACTACGCATGGACAGGATCTCTGCGAGGATTGAGCTGGAATCAATCCGACTCCTCACTGACGACGCGGGGGATGCCGACAGCGATGCATTCGAAATAGTGGATCTGGATGTCTCCCAGATGATCCCAGCGTGATTCACCGATGAGGCTCCTTCTGAACGACGCATCCGTGCTCATCAACCTCATTGCCACGAACCGGTTCGTGGAGATCGTAGCGGCGTCGGGGAGGCAGTATGCCATCTGCTCTACGGTTAGAGACGAAGTCAAGAAGCTGCGGGATCCGTCCACTGGAGAAATGGTCTCAATCGACATTTCGCCCTTTCTTGTTTCCGGGCTTCTGCGCATGTTGGAACTCGATGGTGAGGCGGAGGAAAGCCTATACATCGAACAAGCCACCTTTGTGGACGATGGAGAAGCCATGGCGATTGCGATTGCAGCGAACCGAAAAATCGAACTCGCGATCGATGATCGTCAGGCGACGAATCACATCAGGCGGGAGTTTCCGGATCTTGTCCTTCTAACGACTCCCGACCTTTTGAAAGCCTGGGCGGACACGGACGGAGTTTCGTGTGATGATGTTTCAAAGGCTTTAATAGCAGTCGAGAAGTGCGCCCGCTATTTTCCGCCGCGCACGCACCCGCTTTGCGACTGGTGGAACACCATGCGCGGAGATGAAGTGTAAGTTAAGTGGTGCTTCCTTGCTCTCTTTCGATGATCTTCTGGAAGCTGAGATCCACGATCACCGCATTCCCGGCCACGATTAGCTTTCGGTGACGAATGAGTAGGTCGAAGGCTTCCGGGAACGTCAGGCCGAGGGTCTCCATGGTGGACGATAGTAACCATCCGGCCTGGGTGGGGATTCTCCAACCTCGGGCGAGCCAATCATCGCGCCACTCTGAAGGGGACTGGTGGAGTAGGGGATTTGGCAATTCCATGCGGAAACCTTCTCCCCGACCACACCGAGGGCAATCGCAAGGCGTGTCAGCATTCTGTCATACGCGGTCGAGATGTCGAGGCAGGAAGGTGTCTGGAATTGACTCCGCGAAGGTCTCGCCCGACTTTTTCTCGATGGCACGCAACTCAAAACAGAAGAAGCCTTGGGTGCCTCCCTGCTTCGCGGCCTTTGCACCCGGTATCGAGAGAGGTGGCCCGCGAAGCGGAGCCAGTGATTTGTCAGATTAAGTTGTGAGAGC
>CALDKL010000301.1 GCA_937898895.1 uncultured Verrucomicrobiae bacterium
CCTCCAATTCCTCCTGCTTCCGCCCCGATTTTTTTTTTTTTTTCGCACTCCTCCGATAGGCCTCGCTCGACAGAATGATTCGGTGCAGTTCCTTGAAGCTCCAACCCGATTCGACGAATCTCGCGGCGAGCCAGTCGAGCAGCTCGGGATGGGTCGGCTTTTTTCCGGAGCTTCCGAAATTGTTGGGATTGCCCGCAATCGGTGTGCCGAAATGCCACATCCAGACGCGATTGACGATGGTGCGCGTCGTGAGGGGATTGTCAGGATGGGCGACCCAGTCGGCGAAGGCGGCACGGCGCCCCTGGGGGGACTCGGGCAGAGTGGCGCCGAATGCGGCGGTGGCGCGGAGCACCGAGAGCACACCCGGTCTCACTTCCGGTCCTGTCCCAAACGGATCACCTCCGGTGAGAATGCAGGTCCGTTCCAGCTCGCCCCCGGCCATCGGGTTCTTCGGAAGCCTCTCCGGAGCCAGGACGGCACTCCTCTCCGGCGTGACCCCGGTGTAGACCGAGAGAGCATAGGGTTCGTAGCGATCCATCTCCCATTGAAGGCGTTCCAGTCCCTTGCGGGCGACACGCTCCATGCCGAACTGCTCGGGCGTGAAGCCGACGAGCTTCGGCGGAAACGCATCCTCCGCGATGCCCTCCTTTCTCAGGATCTCGCGTGCCGCCCCGAAGACACTGAAGAGACTGCGTTTCTTCCGTTTCACTCCCGCCGCCGCATCCTTTTCCGCCCGTGCCACCGCCCGCGCAATCACGTTAATTACTTCCAACTGGCGTTCCGGGGCAAAATAATTGCCTACCGCAACACCCTGGATCGTGAACTGTTCAAACGGCGTATTCTGGGCCGAGTCAGGACCAAAACTGCGGTCGTTATACATCTCGTCCATTTCCGCCCGGTAATTAGTGGCTAAATCGGGTGCATCAAACCGAACGGTATTATTGTTGTTACAGTAGACATCGTTTGTGGTGAAATTCATCGACCCGGTCCACAGATAACGCTCGTCGATGATGATAAATTTATTGTGCATAAAGCCGCTGCGTTTATCTTCC
>CALDKL010000302.1 GCA_937898895.1 uncultured Verrucomicrobiae bacterium
GGTGAATCATCCAAAGCCCGTGACCCGTGACCCGTGACCCCCTTCACGCAGCAAAACTCTCGCCACAGGAGCAGGTCACCACGGCATTCGGATTCTTCACCTTGAATCCGCCCTGCTGGAGATCCTCGCTGAAGTCGAGTTCGGAACCGGTGACGAAGAGAGCGCTTTTCGGATCGATGACGACGCGCACCGCGTTCGACTCCACGAGAATGTCGCGATTCGCAGGGCCATCGACGAGGTCCATCTTGTATTGCAATCCAGAGCATCCTCCGCCGATCACCGCGACGCGGAGGGCACCGTGGTCGAGTCGACCCTGCTTTTTCAGGAGCGAACGCAGTTTTGCCGAGGCTCCGTCGAGAACTCGGATGAGGGTCTCGTTGCCGATCTTGTAATTTCCTTCGGTCACGTCGGCAGAATCGGATGCTCCCTCCCTCCGCGCAAGGGCGAATCGCAGCGTTCAGGTGAGCAAATCGCGGATCGAGGGGACAAGCACCGGATCTTCGGTCAGTGCCGCGAGAAAAGAGGAAAAGCGAGGCTCCCACCCCGTTGCACGAAGTTTCGCATTCGACACGATCTTGTGAGTCCAGCCGCGTTTTCGGTCCGGATCCGGCGGAGCGAGAGGCGGTATCGGGAGATCAAAGAACGCGGCGAGTTCCTCGTAGCACTGGCGCTGGGTCACGGGCGAGTCGTCGACGACATTGTAGAGTCCGCCGCGATGCGCGGCGATTCCGGTGCGAAGCAGGTGGAGGATTGCTCCAGCCGCGTCGTTGCGATGGATTTGGTTGAGGAATCGGCTCGGTTCCACGTCCTCGATCTTGGCAGAGCCTTCGAGGAGTTGTTTCAGATAGACGGACCGACCGGGGCCGTAGATCCCCGCAAGGCGCAGGGCGATTCCTCCGCCAATGCGCACCCGCTTCTCCGCGGCGAGCAGGATCTGCCCGGTGTCTCGCCCGGGGAGGGTTTCCGAGGATTCGTCGACGACCGATCCATCCGTTTGCCCATAGACGCTCGTGCTGCTGGTGAATACCACCGGAATTCCGGGGAAAATGGTTTGCAGATTGTCGAGGCCATCGAGAAAAATCGAACGCAAGGCTTCGGCCCCACCTCCACCAGAACCGGC
>CALDKL010000303.1 GCA_937898895.1 uncultured Verrucomicrobiae bacterium
ACTTCGCAGTTCCAGGGAAGGGCGCTTTCCCAAGCGCCCCCCACCCTTCCAGCCATTCCTTGGGAAAAAACGCTCGATCTGAAAATCACCCCGCAATCACGTGACGGGCACGGAGTCCACCCGACTCACTTGAATGCGGCCTTTCGGCAGACACAAAAAACGATGCACCTTTGCCGACTGTGCGCAATGTCACGGCAGACATTCCATCCTCCGCTCCCCTTCCCTTCCCACCCATGAACCGACTCCCTGTTTTTCACTCCCTCTTTTCCGTGGTGCTGTGCGGTTTTGCGACAGTCTCTGCCGCACCGGCACCGACCCCGCCCGACGAGCGTGCCATCGCCGCGTTTGTCGCCGCCGGGCGCACGGAGGCACGGGCCGAATGGTGGGGATTTGATCCGGCAGACTCCACCGCCGCACTCCAGGCCGCCATCGACTCCGGCGCACGGAAACTCCTCATCGGCAACCTGGGAGCCCCCTGGATCACGGACGAACTCCAGCTCGCCAGCGATCAGGAGATCGTCTTTGAAAAGGGCGTCGTCGTGCAGGCGAAACGCGGCGCGTTCAAGAAGCCGACCTCCAGCCTCTTCAGCGCGTGGGACAAGAAGAACATCACCCTGACCGGTCACGATGCGACCCTGAAGATGTGGAAGCAGGACTACGACGACGCGACCCAATACAAGCACGCCGAATGGCGGCATGTGCTGAACTTCCACAGTTGCGCGAACGTGCGCATCTCCGGCCTGACCCTGGCCGACAGCGGCGGAGACGGCATCTACCTCGGCGTCGCGCGGCGCGACGCGCCGTGCTCCGACTTTGTGATCAAAGACGTGCGCTGCGTGAACAACTACCGCCAGGGCATCAGCGTCATCAGCGCCCGCAACCTGCTCATCGAACGCTGCCTGCTCAAGGACACGAGCGGCACCCCACCGATGGCCGGAATCGATTTCGAGCCGAACCATCCCTCGGAGGAACTCGTCAACTGCGTCATGCGCGACTGCGTCTCGGAAAACAATCTCGGCGATGCCTATGTGCTCTACCTGCGACCGCTCAACGCCAGCTCCCGTCCGATCTCCGTCCGCATCGAAAACTGCCGCGCGATCGGATGCCGCAGTTCGGCGCGCTTCGTCACCGGCAACGAAACCGATGCCGCCGGCGTCACCGGCACGATGGAGTTTGTCCGCTGCACCTTCGAGGGCAGCAAGGACGCGGGCATTGCCATCGGCGATCATCCCGCGACGGGGGCGCGGGTGAGTTTCGTGGACTGCCAGATCCTCAACGCCGCCGTCGGCGAGCCGGGCAAGACACCGGTCGAGCTTTCGAGCCGCGCCAACGGCTCCGCCGACATCGGCAATCTCTCCTTTGCCAATCTCACGATCACCGATCCGCTCGACCGCCTGCCGATGTCCTATCACGACATGTCCGGCGGCGTCGGCCTGCACGACATCACCGGCACGCTCGTGGTGAAACGCGGCGGCGAGACAGTGACGCATACGCTCACGCCGAAACTCATCGCCGAGTGGATGCCCTTCCGCTCCTTCAAGCAGATCGCACGGATGGACATGCGCGGTCTCCGTCTCGTGCCCGCCCTGCCCGATGTATCGCCCGATGGAAAACCGCGCAGCCGGGCGCGGCAGCGCGGTCTTTCGGAATGGCTGCTGTGGGCGGAGGCAGGTGAAAAGGCGGCCTTCACCGTCGCCGTCCATGCCGTCGGAAAATCGGCGCCGGGCACATCCAGCGTGACGCTCCTCACCCCCTCGGGCAAACGGACGAAACTGAAAGAGGCGGCGACCGGAGAGGAGACCTCCTACGAGTTCACCGCCACCGAAACGGGTGCCCACAAGATCGTCTGTGATCCGAAAAGCGCCACCGCCACCGTCCACTCGGCGGCGCATCGGGTCTGCCTCTATTCGGAAAGCGCCTCGATCCATTTCCTCGGCACCACGGGCCGATATTTTTTCTGGGTGCCGACCGGGACAAAGGAGTTCGCCGTGAAAGTGGCGGGTGAAAATGCCGGCGAGCGCGTGAAGGCGGCGCTTTACGATCCGGCGGGCAAACTCGTGGAGGAAATGGGCGACATCAGTCAGGCGCATCAGTTCGTGGCCGCGCCCCGCGATGCCTCCGCAGGCGAAATCTGGAGTCTGCAACTCGACAGGCCGGGCAGCGGCGTGCTGGAGGATTTCCATGTGCGGCTCCAGGGCGTCCCGCCGCTGCTCTCGCACAACCCGGAGTCGCTCCTGAAACCCACGAAAGAAGCAGCCGCTCCATGAATTCCCTTCTGCGTTCCCTCGGCCTCATCGCGTCGGCACTGGTCTTGTTCGGCACGGCTCCGGCGGCGGCAGCACCGGATTCGACCCTGTTCATCGGTGGATCCGGGGGTGTCTATTTCCTCGCGGAGCCGGGAGAACTGGTCGTGGAGATCGAGAAACGGGATCTCCATCTGCGCGCCGCGCGCACGGAGCTGCGAGCCGTTCTCGCGGCGCCGGATCGCCGCGTGGTGCAGGAGGCGATCATTCCGGGCGATGGCAAGCCGCGCGGCAGCGGGTCGGGTCCGGTGCTGGGTTGCCGACTTTCGACGCGCGTGGAGCGCAAAGGCGTCTATGCGCTGATCATCACCGTTTCCGGCGATCCCTATGGCGCACACGCCCTCTGGGGCTTTCGCACAAACTGCCCGAAGTATCTCATCGAGACGGCGCGCGCTCACCGGGATGCGCGGCACGAGGAGCCGATCGCGCTCGCC
>CALDKL010000304.1 GCA_937898895.1 uncultured Verrucomicrobiae bacterium
CGAAGACTGAGATTGATCTCTTCGCGAGATTCGTTGGCGCGCTCGGCAATGCACAGGCCTCGGAGGAAAGGATCGTAGGAAAGGCTCTCCGGTGCCCGCAGACCAAAGACCCAGAGTTCCGGAAGGGCCTCGGTGACGAGACGAAACGGGTTGCTTTCCGGGATGCCATACTGGCCGTTGCCGGCATTGCTCCCTAGAGGATCGATGCGCAACACTTTGCCATAGGCACTGGTAAGCGATGAAGCATTGTTCGAGGAGGCGTTCTTTCCTCCCCCGTCGACCGACCCGTCGCCCACGCCAAGATAGAGAAAACCCTGCGGGTCCATCGCGAGTCCTCTCACATTGTGATCCGGCCCCGCCTGGCGAAATCGCATCAATTCACGACGCGATCCCCTGAATTCCGTGAGGAGCGGGTCCTCGACCGCGTATTCATAGAGGACGTCCTGGTGATGCTCCTCCTGCCCGCCGAACTCGGGAATGAAGTCGACATCGCCCGATCCCGCCTTCTCCGCAACCACCACGTAGAACCGACCGTATCCGGGCATTCCCTTGAGAAGAAAATTCGGGTGGAGCGCAAGTCCGGAAAAACCGATCTGAGGTTCCGTCCTCTCATCGGCAAAGTGAGCGTAGGGGGTCGTGCTCTCGCCGCCACCCGCTTCGGGAGCGACCCGCATCAGACCCCCATCGGCCTGCAGGATGTAGAAAATCCCCAGGGCATCCCCGACTGCGTCGACCGGTTGCCTGGCACGCACCAGCAGATGCGGCTCAGCATCCAAGGTCAGCGCCTCCCCCCAATGCGCCGCCGTCGGCATCGCGACGGTGGGGGCCAGGCCCTCCCGGGTCTCGACCGCATGAACCCAAAGGTAACTCACCACCCCCAATCCCAATGAAATGGCAAACAGCCCGGCCCTGGCAGCAAAAAGAAAAACAAAGCGTTTCATCGTCGGAAGCGGTTGGAGAAAGCAAGTCTCGAATTTTCATATTTAATACGATAATTTGATAAAAGTTTCAAGATTGAAACAAAGAGTTTCAAAAAGATCGCAAATTTGAGAATTCGGATTGGCTTCCGGACACAAAAAAACCGAATCTCCTCGGAGAATCCGGTTTTCGCAGGTGGAAAGACTCAGGAGTCGATCACTTTGCGAAGGGACTCGCGATCAACTTGTCGAACGCCTCCTTCATTGCATCGATCGATTTTGTCGGACCCGTTGCCTTAATAAAGACGTCCCCCTGTTCACTCGGGAGGATTGCGGCGAGCATGGTGTAGTCTGGCTTGGCCGTCTTGGGTGCCCCCGAGAAGGGTCCCGCACCCGGTGCCGTCTCGAGATAGGTGCCCTTCGCCGTGAGAAAGACAATCTTCTTTCCTCCCAATTCCCTTTCTTCCATTTTCGACTCGGGTGTGCCCTCGAACTGGCTGAGCCAGCGCTCGATATTGGCCTGGACTCCACCGCCGCCGCCCGCACCAAAAAAGAAAATGACGACTTCGACATCGGTTAGGTTTTCGTCCGCATGATCGTAGAGAAACTGGCCCGCGCGCATCGAACTGGCGGCCTGCTGGCGGATCCACGGTTTTCCGTAGGAGAAAGTGAACTCGCTCACGGTGATGGTCTCCTCTTCGGCACGGAGAACCGGAGCCATGGCAAGAAGGACGCTGGTAACGAACAGAATGAGATTGGATTTCATCAGCACCGATTCTAGACGAAGGCATCCCTTCCTTCAACGAATCGTTGCTCCTGTCACCCCCAACCTCTTTTCCGGACCGCAAGTCCGCTTTGCAGCCAAACCACCCCTCCCTTCGACGGTCTCGTCAGACTCGTCACCTGTTTCGAGAAGATCGAGCTGGCCGGACGGATCCGCGAACGGATCCCCTTCCCCTACGGCAACCCCAACGCGATGCCGCCAACCCGGACCCTTGTCGGCTTTCTGATCTCGACAGTCGCCGGAATTGTGGGGGGCGCTTGGGGAAGCGCCCTTCCCTGATTCTGCTCCGCCCCGAAGTGCTCTCCTCCCCCCCTCACTCGAAACGCGGCATCGCAGCATCGATTTTGAATCTTTTTCTTTACTTTCGCGCCTGAATTTCGTAGTCACTTTTTCATTGCTCATGAGCAAACCGAGAGATTTCTCCGGGCAGCCAGCTGGCCCACTGGTCCTCTTCGGTTTCATCATACTTGTTGATCTGACGGTTTCATCGTTTGCGGCACCAAAAGTTGTCGAGGCGGGAGATTGCGGCGTCGTGGCGCTCTCGCGTCTAAGCGGCGGACACCCGATCCAGACCCAAACGAAGGCCGAAACCCTCGCGACGCTGCAACAGCTCGCACACGAAGAGGGTCTGGACCTCCGTATGGCCTATCGGGAGGACGGGAGCGCGACCTTTCCCTCACCCTGCATCATCCATTGGCGGCTCGGGCATTTCAGTGCCGTGACCGCCTCGGAGCCGGGTCGGTTTCGCTTCGACGACCCGGCCCTCGATCCGGCACCCGTCTGGTTTGATCGGTCCCAACTCGACGGGCTCGCGAGCGGTTACGTTCTCCTTCTGGCGCAGTCCGGCCTGCCTCCCGGCTGGCGCGAGGTGTCGGCGGAAGAGGGCGCTGCGGTCTTCGGTGGGCACTTCCTCACCCCGAAGCCCGGTTCGGTCGGACCGGGGAACCCCAAGGCGAAAGAAAAGGACTGCAACGAAATGCCCGGCGGAGAGCCTCCTCGCAGTTGCGGCATGGCCGACTGGGACATCGCCCTGATGATGGCCAGCCTCGAGGTGTCCGACACTCCGCTCGGCTACCGTCCGCCCTTCGGACCGGAAGTGTTTTTCAACCTGCAGTACAACGAACGCGAGACGAACCAACCCCTGACCCTCACCTACGCGAACTTCGGCCCGCTCTGGAACTGCGACTGGATCGGCAGCCTCACCTTCCAGGGAACCTCTGCCTTCTTCAATCGAGGCCAGGGTGGCATCGAGACCTTCACCGGCTTCGACGAGGGCACGCAGAGCTACCAACCGAGCTACCAGACCTGGCACGGTCTTGTCCGGGTGAGCGCAACCCGCTGCGAACTCCTCCACCGCGACGGTTCGAAGATTGTCTTCGCCCTGGCCGACAATCCCGCCGCACCGACCCGCCTCTTCATGACCCAGGTGATCGATCCCCAGGGCAATGCGGCGACGATCTCCTACGACGCATCATACCGGGTGACCAAGGTGACGGACGCGCTGGGGCAGGAGAGCCTGTTCACCTATGGCACCGGGGCCGAGTCCCTCCTCGTAAAGAAGATCACCGATCCCTTCGGACGGTTTGCCACTTTCGATTATGACGGGGTCGGGCGGCTCATCCGCATCACCGACGCGATCGGGCTGACCTCCGATTTCACCTACAACGCGAACAACCAGATGCTGACGATGGTCACGGGCTACGGCACCACCGCCTTCGCCTACGGCACCGTGCCGGGGAGCCGCTCGGTCGAGGTGACCCATCCCAACGGAGAGAAGGAGAGGGTTGAGCAGCGCAACGACACGACGCCGGGAGTGCCCGCTTCCGATCCGGCGGAACTCGTCCCGTCGGGCAGTTACGCGAACTCCCTCCTCGACCACTGGAACACTTTCTACTGGGATCGCAAGGCCTACGCGGAGGCGGCGGGGGACTGCACCCGGGCGAGGCACTACCATTTCCTGCGAGAACTCGGCTCGGTCCAGACCCCGGTGCTGGAGAGTATCAAGATTCCCGGCGAAAATCGCGTGTGGTTCAGTTACCAGGGGCAGACTTCGGCCAATGTCGGAGGTCCCGGGATGATGGGGCACTCGCCCTCGGCGGTGGCTCGGGTGCTCGACGACGGGAGCACGCAGAAATTTCGTACCACCTTCAACGCCCCCGGCAATCCCCTGAGCGAGACCGATCCGGCGGGGCGCGAGGTGACCTATGTCTACGCAGCCAACGGGATCGACCTGGTGGAGATGCGGCGAAAGACGGGGGCGACCTCGAGCGTTCGGCTCATGGCCGCGACCTACGACGCGAGACATCTGCCGCTGACGATCACGGACCCTGCAGGACAAACGACGAGTTTCGCCTGGAATGCCCGAGGCCAGCTCGCCAGCCGCACCACCCCCCTTGGGCAAACGATAAACTACTTCTATGACGCCAACGGTTACCTGACGTCCGTCGATCTTCCGCTCCCCGGTGCCTCGGATTCAATCTCCTTCACCTACGACTCTACCGGCAGACTCCGCACCCGCACTGAAGCCGACGGCTACTCTCTTACCTTTGACTACGATGACCTTGATCGTCCGGTAAAAACTACATTCCCGGACGGCACCTTCGAGGAAATCGTATGGCATTTTCTCCAGCCCGCCTCAATACGCGACCGACTGGGTCGGATCACAGCCTACACCTATGATTCCTTGGGTCAGCTTACCAGTGTCACCGACCCGCTCTCCCGCACAATCCTCTACGAATGGTGCCGATGTGGCGGTCTGAAAGCCTTGATCGATCCACTCGGCCGCCGCACCTCCTGGAAGCACGATATCGCTTCCCGGCTCGTGGGAAAAGTCTATCCTGACAGCAGCGAGGAGACTTATCGCTATGATACAGCCGGAAGGCTCTCCACGAGCACCGATGCCAAGGGGCAGACCAAGGAATTCTCCTATGACGTTGCAAACCATCTCACCGGATTATCCTACCGCGACGCACTGATCTCCACACCCGGGGTCAACTTTGCCTACGATCCGTGGTTCGACCGAGCAATCTCGCGTACCGATGGATCCGGAACAACGTTCTACTCTTTTCATCCTGTAAACGACTCTCCGTCGCCAGGAGCGAGTCGACTCGCCTCCATCGACGGCCCCCTCCCGGACGACACCCTCACCTTTGTCTACGATCCGCTCGGTCGAGTGGTCTCCCGAAGCGTCGGCGACGCGGTAGAAACAAAAACCTTTGATGCACTGGGGCGACTGGTTTCTGTAAGCAATTCGTTGGGTGCCTTCTCCTACACCTACGACGGCGCGACTTTGCGCCCGGCTACCATTTTGATGCCCGGCGGATGGCAGACGACATTCGAGTATTTTAATGCTTTGGGGGACTACCGCTTAAAAAGCATACGGCATCTTCGCCCCGATAGTGGTCCGCTTTCCCGTCACGACTACGGGTATGATGCCCACGGACGTCCTGTCACTTGGAGTCGGCAGATCGACGGCAACCCTGCAGAGGTGTTTTCCCTTGCCTACGACGACGCTGATCGCCTCACTGCATTCTCTTCCATGAGCGAGACCCATGTTTATTCATACGATGCGGCGGGAAATCGACTCACCGAAACCATCGACGGGATCCCCGCAACTGCGACATACAACCCCCTCAACGAACTGACAGACATCAACTCGACCACACCTATTCCGCAACGTATCTACGAATGGGATGCGGAGGACCGCCTCGTGGCGATCCAATACCCCGGCACCAACCTTCGCTCTGAATTCCACTACGACGGGTTTGATCGCTGCGTGCGCATCGTGGAAAAGGACGGGATAGCCGTCTCCAGCGACCGACGGTTCGTTTGGTGCGGCAACGAGCGTTTCGAGGTTCGTGACGCAGACGGTGAAACGGTTCTGCATCGCTTCTTCCCCCAAGGCGAACAGGTCACGGGGCAGGCGTTGCTTTATTTCCGCGATCACCTTGGCAACGTGCGGGAAGCGTCGGATACAGCCTCAGTCAGAGCCCGCTATGTGTATGACCCGTGGGGGCGTCGGACGAAACTCTCCGGAGATGCCAACGTGTCTACGGGATTCTCCGGTCACTTTTTTCACGAGCCCAGCGGTCTGACCGTGGCACCTTTCCGATTCTATGATGCGGAACAGGGAAGGTGGCTGAACCGCGATCCACTAGGAGAGGCGAAAGGCCTCAACCTCTTCACCTACCTTGGCAATTCCCCCGCACTTGATCGAGATCCGCTCGGCTTTGAGAAAGGCGGCGGCGGCGGTAGAACTGGATTCTTCCAGCTCTCTGCGGAGAAAAACAACTACGTTGATCCAGATGGAAAACTGCAGGAAATCCAGCCTCTCAGTGATGCTGAAGCCATAGAACTGGGAAGCCTGGCGAACGAAGTGGTTGGAAAGTTGCCTCGGAGAAACGAACAGAAGAACGGAGCCTACTGCAAGACGCATGCCGACAACGAGAAAAGGAGGGGAAAGAAGGCCATCCAGGTACCGTTCCGGGGACCGCTGGGTGGTTTTATCAATGTATTCCAAGCGAAACACTATGCCGTGGTTGAAGGGAAGAACCTCTGCGGCGTACCCGTTTACTCCCAGTTGAACGGCAATGATACGACGAATACCTCCAAGCTGGAGAAAGATAACATGCTCTTCGTAAAACCCGGATACGTTCAACAAGTTTTCGGCCAGTCGAAGAGTTACTGAATACCGAGTGATGAGGACGCAATCTCAGAACTCAGAGCCGCATGATCGCGATGGGCTCCCGACGGTGAATCGGATCATTCCGCTCATCCTGTCGGCACTCGTGGTATTGCCATGTGGGATTGAAGCATCGGTGTTGAGCGTTGGTTATGACCCGAACGGAAACCTGGTTTCCGTGAATGTCGCTGCGGCAGAAGCCCCTACCATCCTCCGCCCCCCTATCTCCAAACTTTCCCGTCCCGGAGGATCGGCTTCTTTCTCCGTTGTCGCCATCGGCATTCCCGCCCCTACCTACCAGTGGCACCGCAATGACGATGACATTGAGGGTGCGACTACCTCGACGCTCTTCCTCCCGAATCTTGTTCCAGGCGATTTTGCAAACTACACGGTCACCGTCACAAACAGCTCGGGCTCGGTCACTTCCTCTGTGGTGCCACTGATCCTCGACAGCGACGGCGACCAGCTTCCCGACTCCTGGGAGCAGGAGAAATTCAGCAATCTCACCCAGCGAACCCACGGTGACGCCGACGGCGACGGGGTCACGAATGTCGAGGAGCTGAAGGACGGCACTGACCCGAATTCCAATACATCGCGGTTTTTCCGTCTGACCCTGGGGCCGGGAGTCGCCGCAGACCCCGCGATGGACCGCTACCCACCGGGCACGCCCGTGTCGGTTTCCGTAAATCCGCCCCCGGGCCTCAACTTCCTCGAGTGGCAGGGGGCCCTTGCCGGAGTCGAGGAGCCAGCGATCCTCTCCATGGACGGATCGAAGTCTGTCTCTGCGCGTTTCTCTGAGACCGTGCTCGACCGGCGCTGGAAGGCGAACGTCACGGAGCGGCTCGGCGCGGTGCGGGCCTTGCTGCCTCTTTCCGGCGGCAAACTTCTCGCCGGGGGGGACTTCTCCTCGCTCAACGGGGCTCCCTCGCGCAACGTGTCGCAGCTTCTTCCGGACCTCTCGGTCGATCCGACCTTCGCGATGCGCCCGGGTCCGGTCAACGAGTCCTACAGCTTCTCCTTCGACAAGGAAGTGTGGGCCTTCGCCGCTCAGCCCGACGGATG
>CALDKL010000305.1 GCA_937898895.1 uncultured Verrucomicrobiae bacterium
CGGGCAGCCATAACGCACTGAGACACAATACGCGGAGAGTACAAGTTATAGTTATGGCGACTGGTTATGAATATTACATCCGGCGGCGGTCACACCCAATTTGCTTCCCGATCCACCAGCTTCGGCATCACGTCCGTGAGGTAGGCCAGTGGATCGATTCCGTGCAGGCGGCAGTTCTCCACCATAGTTCTCCACCATCGTGTAGATGATCGCCGAGCGCTGTCCCGTCTTCGGGTGCCCGATGAAGAGCCAGTTCTTCTTGCCGATGGCACTCGGACGGATGGCGTTTTCGACGAGGTTGTTGTGTATGCTATGAAAAGACATCAGAACTGTTGCTGGAGCAAATCAAGCTCACGCTGCCCGACCAGTCGCCACCGAGGATTACCGCTGCGCCATCGAAGTGAGGGGCTGCACGAAATCGCCGTCGCTGTAGTGTAGACTTGAGGCTTCCAAGGCGGCGTAGGCCCGATAAAACCTCAATCGGCCCTCGCGAATCCGCGAAGTCGGGATAGGGGCTGGGCGTGATACTTACGGATGGTCTTTGGACTGTCGCAGAGAAGAGGCGGGCTGGCGGCACTCCCTACGCGAGGGCGATGTAGGGCTCTTGCGCATACCATGTCGCGCCCAACACGGTCCCACGCACCCTTCCGGCGAGAGTCTCCCCGAGAAAGGGAGAAACGGGACTCTTTGTCTTCATCGTCTCGCGTGTCAGAGGAGTCTGTGCTTCCGGATCGAAGACGAAGAACTCGGCTTTTGCCCCCTCGGAGATCGCCACGGGAGTGAGGCCGACGAGACGGCGTGGGGCAACCGAATAGCGCTCGATCAGGAGATCCCAGCCAAAGACGCCCTTGCGGATAAAGCGGTCGAAGATCACCAGCACGCTCGTCTCGAGTCCCGCTGCGCCAAAGGGAGCATTGCCAAACTCGCACGATTTTTCGAACTCGGTGTGAGGCGCGTGATCGCAGGCGAGCAGATCGATGCTGCCGTCGATGAATCCGGCCACAAGCGCGGCGAGGTCGGCGGCGGGACGTAGGGGTGGATTGAATTTGAAATGAGTGTTGTAGTCGCGGATGTCCTGTTCGCTGAGGACGAGGTGATGGGGGGAGACTTCGCAGGTGACGAGCGTGCCATCCTCCTTCGCGGCCCGCACGGATCGAAGCCCCTGCGCCGTCGAGATCTGTTGGAGGTGCAGTTTCACCCCGGTGTGCCGGGCGACGCGGATGTCGCGATCAATCGCGATTTCCTGACTGATCGCGGGGATGCCGGGCAGGCCGAAGCGGTAAGAAACACGCCCCTCGTTGATCGATCCAGCTTTGGTGAGTGGTGGCGTATCGCAATGCGAAGTGACGAGCAGATCGAAGTCGCGTGCATACTCCATGCAGCGGCGCAGCAGGTCGGGGCACGGCACGGGGCGGTCGGCATCGGTGAGCATGGGGGCACCGCGCGAAGCCATCCCGGAAAATCCAGCCATCTCCCTGCCTTCCCGTCCTTTGGTGAGGCAGCCCGATTGCAGCATGGGGATGGGGCTGAGTTCCGCGACGAGGTCCATCGCGCTCTTGACGAGATTGCCGGTGTCGATGGGTGGGGCGGTGTCGGGCATGAGCACGACTCCGGTGACGCCTCCGCGAAGGGCTGCGGCCGCACAGGTCGAAAGCGTTTCCTTGTGCTCCTGGCCCGGTTCGCGGGCATGAACGTGGACATCGAACATGCCGGGGACGAGGACACAGTCACTGCAGTCGACGACCTCAGTGCCGTCCGGCGCGGCGAGGCTCGATCCGATGGCGACAATCTCGCCTCTTTCGTCGACGAGGACATCGGCCTGGCGCAGATCGCGCACCTCCGCCGAGGCGATCCTGCCGTTCTGAAACAGTCTGGGAATTGTTGCCGACATTTGTTCAATCGCGGTCCGTTTCCGGCTTCAACCAATGCAGTACCGCCATGCGCACGGCGATGCCGTTTTCCACCTGGGTGCCGATGAGGCTGCGCTCGTAGCGCATCGCTTCGTCGGTGATTTCGACGCCTCGGTTGACCGGTCCCGGGTGCATGAGATAGGCTCCGATCTGCCGCATTCGCGCAAGGCGTCCGGTATTCAATCCATACATCTTGTGATACTCGGCTATGCTGGGGAAGAACATTCCTTCCTGCCTTTCGAGTTGCACGCGCAAGAGATAGACCGCGCCCGGCTTCCAATCGAAGACTTCATCCCACGACCGAAAGCGGCGGATGAAGTCGTGGCGACCTTCGGGAATGAGAGTGCCGGGTCCGAGCACGCCGACCTCGATTCCGAGCTTGTGAAACAGCGTGCTCGTCGACCGGGCAACGCGCGAATGGAGCACGTCCCCGACGATGACCATTCTCCGCCCCGCGCAGTCGGGATAGACTTCGCGGAAAGTCATCGCATCGAGGAGCGCCTGGGTCGGATGGGCGTGGTAGCCGTCGCCCGCATTGATGACCGAGGCACCGGTGTGTTTGGCGACGATATTGGGGACCCCCGCGGCCTGGTGGCGGATTACGATATAATCCGATCGCATCGCCTGGAGTGTTTCGATGGTGTCGAGGAGAGATTCGCCTTTCACCACCGAGGAACTCGAGACGGTGAAATTCGTTACGTCCGCCGACATGCGGTTGGCGGCGACTTCAAAGGAGCTGCTGGTGCGGGTCGAGGGTTCGTAGAAGAGGTTCAGGACCGTTTTTCCGCGCAGAGTCGGGACCTTTTTCACGGAACGCTGGAAGAGCTGTTTGAAGGGCACCGCATTGGAAAGGACGTATTCGATCTCGGGCAGTTCGAGGCCCTCGATGTCGAGCAGATCCTTGCGGGGCTTCAGTTCACTCATGCAGCGGGGGCATTTCCGGGGGACTCGAGAAAGACGCCTTCCTTGCCCCGATCATCTTCGCGGAAGCGGACTTTCACGTATTGGTCTCGGGTCGTGCCGATGCGGCGGGCGACGTAATCGGGCTGGATCGGAATCTCGCGGTGGCCGCGGTCGACGAGCACGGCCAGCTCGATCCTGGCCGGGCGTCCGTAGTCCATCAGTCCGTCGAGGGCGGCCCGGATGGTGCGACCGGTGTAGATGACCTCATCGAAGAGGATGACGCGCAGGTCGTCGAGAGCGAAGGGAATATCGGATGTCTCGAGAGTGGGGAGATCGGGTCCGCGATTGTCGAAATCGTCGCGGTAGAGGGAAATGTCGAGGGTGCCGACGGGGAAATGCAGCCCCTGTTCTTTCAGTGCCTCGGCGACCCGCCGCGCGAGGGTGACGCCTCGGGTGTAGATGCCGACGAAGGCGACCTTGTCATCGGCACAGCGACCGGCAATCTGATGAGCCAATTCCTCCACCCCGCTGGAAATTTCCTCGGGGCTCAGGATCACTTCCTCGTGGTTTTCGGCGGATTCGCTCAAGGTTCTCGGGAGATTCGGATGCGTTCACTCATAGGCGTGAAATGGCGGAGTGCATCAAAAATTTCTCGTTCCGATATCGGTGCGTTGTTGTCTCCCTGCGAAATCGATCTTGCTGCTTTCGGCATAGGCTCGTGTGACAGCCTCGGCTCGGGTCGCGCCGGAGGCGGTGACGACAAGGACGCGGCCTCCGTTGGTCTCGTATTGCCCGGCAGCGTTGCGGCGGGTTCCCGCGTGGAAAATGCGGGCTTCGCGCACCTGGTCGAGTCCGGAGATGAGATCGCCGGCACGCGAGGTGGCAGGGTAGCCAGCAGAAGCGGAGACCAGGCAGATGCTCCAGCCTGGAGCGAAAGAGATCAGATCGGGGCGCAGGTTTCCCTTGGCGGCTTCAAACAGATAGGTCGCGAAATCCCCGCGCACCATCGGCAGCACGGCTTCGGCCTCGGGATCGCCGAAGCGGCAGTTGTATTCGATGACCTTGGGGCCGTCCTGGGTCAGCATCAGGCCAAAATACAAGAATCCGCGATAGGGCAGACCGTCGGCGACGAGTCCGGCGACGGTCGGGCGAACGATGCGGTCATCGATGGCGGAACGCAGCGCATCGTCGAGCATTTCGAGGGAACTGACGGCCCCCATCCCTCCGGTATTCGGTCCCTCGTCTCCGTCGCCGATGCGTTTGTAGTCGCGAGCCGGAGCGAGGATTTGGTACTCTTGGTCGACGACCGAGGCGAAGATCGAGATTTCCGGCCCCTCGAGGAATTCCTCCACCAACAACCGACCCGCGCCGAATTTCCGTTCGGCGAGAACCTCCCTCAGAAACGACTCGGCGGACTCGACGTCGGGGCACACGGCGACGCCTTTTCCCGCCGCCAGACCGTCGAATTTGAGCACTGTCGGGAATTTTCCGCCGATGGCGATGCGGGCCTCTTCGATGGATTCGACCCCGGCGTATCCACCGGTGGGAATGCCGTGTCGCACGAGAAACTGCTTTGCGAACTCCTTGCTCGCCTCGAGTTGGGCGGACTCCTTCGGTGGCCCCCAGCAGGGGATTCCGGCGGCGGCGCAGGCATTGGCAAGCCCTTCCTCGCGCACGAGGTAACTCTCCTCGCCGGCGACACAGAGATCGATGCCGACCCGCTGCATCGCGGCGATGAGCGAGGGCACGCTTTCCACGGGGTGTTCCTTCGTGGCGAGCGGCTTGGCCAGTTCGAAGATCGCGTCCGAACCGGGAAAGGAATACAATTCCCCGGCCCCAGGGGATTCCGAAATGGCGGTGAGGATCGCGTGCTCGCGACCTCCTTTTCCAACAACGAGGATTTTCATGATGTGCTCAGGCTCCGCTCCCGGAGCGGAGTCGGCCCATCTTGGCACAAGATTCGGCAAGGCCAAACCGTGAAGTCAGGGAAACGGGGGAAATCCTACGCCGGGAAGCGTCCGGCGCCGGTTTCCGCATCAGTCCGCCAACACTGCATCCATTCCCGCCGTCCAGTAGACCGCGTTGCGCAGGAGCGCGCGAAAAGCAGGCACCTCGAAATCGCCCGGGTGCCCCAGGGAAGTGTAGAAGACGCGCCCGTCGCCGGGTCCGGTATTCGTCCAGGCGACCGGTTCGGGCGTTTTCATGCCCTCGGCGCGACCGCGCATCAGCACCGTCGTCCCTGCTGCGAGTGGGGAGGTTTGATAGAGTGATCCGAAGGTGCGAAATTCTTCCTCGGGCAGGCGCAGGAGAATCGGATGATCGGCGGACTCCGGCGCGATCCGCGCGAAGGTCGGGAGATCCTTGCCGTAGTGATTGGTGTAGTTTCCTCCGAGTACGGAGGCATCGAAATCGCGCCATTCCTCGAGGCCTTCGGGAGCCCCCTTGTCCCGTTGATGAAAAGCGTGGCTCGAGGTTCGGATGGCGACGAGCCCCTTGCCGGCGGCGATGTGGCTGCGGATCCGATCGAGCTGTTCCTTCGGCAGGTTGCGGCGGCGCACCGAGAGGAGGAGCACGTCGGCTTCCTGCGCCTGCTCGATCCCTGGGAGCGTGTTGCGGTCTTTCGCATCTCCAAAAACGGTGCCGATTCGGAAGGTCTTTCCCAGTTCCGCGATAGCGAAACGCGGAAGAGTCTCTTCGGTTCGGTATTCATCCTCGGCAGTGATGGTGAGCAGGCTCGGGCGCGTATCGTCGGGGAAGCGATAGCTGAGGCCGTCTCCGAGGATTTGTCCGCTTGTCACCGTCGGGCACCAGTGCCTCTCGATGTGCGAAACAATCAAATCATTGCCCGTGAAGTGATTCACGTAGGGAGGCTCGGCGGGATTGTACATCGAGTCGGTCATGTCGCGGACGAGGGCGACGTTCATGCCTTGGCGCACGAGCTGCCGGATCCCGAAAGGCCGACCGAGTACACACATATTCGTATGCACGCCCATGATGAGAACGTTTTCGATTCCCCTGTGCTTCATCAGGAAAAAGGCTTCAGCAGACTCGCTGATGGCATCGCCCTCGGCAATTTCGAGCGTCTCGATCTGGCGGTTGAAAAAGCGGACGCGGGCGCGCAGTTCCCCTGCATCGTCACAGGGTTGGTCGGATTTCACCGGCATCTCCGGTTCGCGGGTGGAGTCGAGATAGCACCAGCCCTCGAGCGGAAGGGTGGTGCCGAGGCGAGGAGCCGACTGCGCCAGTTTCCTCTGCGGGGTGTCCGCGTAAAAATTCATGCAGCCGCTCGGACAGTGGATGATGAGAGCCCCGGCGGCGCGGGCCTTCTTCACCACCTCGTTCATGCGCGGAGCCATCTCCGCAACGCGGCGGGCGGAACTGCGGCAGTAGTGGTCGTCCCACATGTCGCAGAGAATCACGGCCGTTTTCTTCGCATCCCACACGCCCGGATTCGTGATCGTGTGATAGCGCTGCGTGCCGGGCGCTACTTCCAACTGTTTGCGAAACTGCAGGGAAAAA
>CALDKL010000306.1 GCA_937898895.1 uncultured Verrucomicrobiae bacterium
CACAAAGCTGATCCGAAGAATCGAGTTCTCGTTAGGCCTCAACATTGTCTGGGCGAGACCATCGGACCCAGACGAGCCAGAACCCAGAGCCCGAGGACGGGGGCACGACGTGGGCAAGAGCACGCTCTGCCGTTTGATCAGGCATCTCATGGGTGAAAAGACCTACGGCACGGACACCACTCGATGGGCTCTCTCCGCCGCCAAAGATCTCAGTCGCACGTGGGCGGTCGGTGAATTGGTGGTGAGAAACAAGCCATGCACGGTTGTCCGGGCGCTCTATGCCGGTGGACGTTCTTTCGCAGTACGAGGTGCGACAATCGACAAAGCGCTTGTCTCCGATCGGAAAGACCGGATAAAACTGGAGGACTTCTACGGGTGGCTCGAATCCGAAATGCTTCAGGACCTCCCGATCAGAAGCTTCGATCTTGAGGGTAGTCGATCTATCCAGTGGCTGCATCTTCTAGAGTGGCTCGCACGAGATCAGGAGACCCACCTAGCGAACACCTTTTCCTGGCGCGATCAGGCTTCTCATTCACATTCGCCCGATCTTTCTATAGCTGACGGATGGTTTCTGACCCGGTGTGTCCTTGGCATCATAGATTCCAAGGAAAAGGAAATCATTAGCACGCGAGCCTCACTGAATGACGAGAAGAACGAAATTGAAGCGGACCTGCGGTTTCTGGGGCGGCAGGTTCAAGAGGCGATGGACAATGCCCGCTCATCACTGCCAAATGGGGAAGATTTACCGACCATCGCTGAGCCACTCTTCATCAATCAGGTTGTCACAAGAGCCGAACAGTTAGTTGCAACCAGAAGGAACGAGATTGAATCCAGGATCGCAAAACTCGGTCTCGACGAAGCTGAAGGCACTTTGGAAACGGCAATTCAAAACCTCGCGATTGCAAAGAATCAGCACGAAAACTTGAAAAACGAGCTTGGCGAAGAGAGGGTCCGGATGAAGCGCTTGGGGGCCGGCAAGAAACTTCCAACGCTGAACGAACTCGACAAGATCCTGGCGGAACTGAAACCCGAACGCAGCCACTGCGAAGTCCCTGCCAACATCGCCTTGTTTCAATGTGAGGTCTTGAGGAACTACCGAGAGCGATACGGACTTCCTGAGCCCGTTCCCGAAGGAATCGCAGAACAGGTCGCTCGCCTCCGTGTCGAATGTGGAGTTCGGATCGAAAAGAAAAAGAAGGATCTTCGACTCATCGGGTCCCGGTTGAAATCATCGGAGAAAGCTGAAAACACGGCCCGCGCACAGGTGACGGATCGACGGACAAGGCGTGATGCTCTGCTGCGGGAACTTAATCAGGTAATCCCGGAGGTCGAACGGTGGCGAATCCGGGCAGAGGATGCAAAGAACGCCTACGCCTCGATGGTTGAATCGAACAGCAAACTGCGCCGAATCGCGAAGACCGTCCGCGAGCTAAAGGCAGCGCAGGATGAAATTCAGGAGCACTCAAAATCACAGCAGGCCAAGATTGCTTCCTACTACCAAGCACTCGGCCGCTTCCTCAAGGGGGACGCTGTCGATGCCGAGTTGAAGTTTACTCGGGATGAGATCCGGGCGAGAATCGGATCTGGCGGAGGGGCCTACACCGCATTGAGTTCCCTTGTTTTCGACTACACCGCAATCGTCGCGCGACTCAAGGGCATCGGGTATCACCCCGGTTTCCTCATGCATGACAGCCCAAGGGAATCAGACATGGAACCGAGCCTGTATCGTCCGATCTTCAGCCTCATCAAGCGCATCGCCGATCACGCTCCGAACTCCTTCCAATACATCGTGACGACCACAGAACCGCCTCCAGAGGAACTCGTGCGTGAACACCTTATCCTTGAACTCGACGGCTCTTCTGATGACGGCTACTTGTTCCGAAGACGGTTCTGAAGACTCCACATCCATTCCGACTACGTGACCACTGAGAGTTTTAATATCGCGTGCGTTGCCGAACTCAAGAATTACAACTTGAGCGAATATATCGCTGTTGTTGGATCTGGTCCCTCGAGTCCTTACATCACATCAGTCGATGCACTAATCTCCAAGCTCTGCAATTCGTGCGGCGTCCATTTTGAGGATGGTGAGCACCTCTGGGTTTTTTGCGAGAAGGCACACGCCGCGAACGAAACTGAATACTTCAGGGTGCTACGCGAGAGCTACGGTGACACGCCTCATTGGGACTCCTTGATTTACCGATTTTTGGTGAATTGCCCGTTTCGAAGCTTTGTTACACTTAACTACGACAGGCAACTTCCAGCCGCATTCGCGGAGCGTTATCCTGGTGATTGCGACTCTCGATTCAGCGTATATCCCCCAAATGGCAACCTCGGTTACTTTCACGCGACGAAACTGATCTCCGACGAACCTCTCTTGATAGCTATCCATGGCTACGCTGACAAGGAAGATCCGTCCTGGGAGAGAAGAGTGATACTCCGACTAAAAGACTAC
>CALDKL010000307.1 GCA_937898895.1 uncultured Verrucomicrobiae bacterium
TTACTTTGTCGAACGTCCCTACAAATACCTCCTCATTCTCAGCGGCGACCAGCTCTATCGCATGGATTTCCGCATGATTATGAAGCAACAACTTGAAAAAGGCGCGGACGTGACCATCTCCACGACACCCGTCACGCGGGAGCCTGCGCGCGCCTTCGGGCTCATGCACACCGACAATGCGGGCCGCATCACCCGCTTTGTGGAGAAACCCGGCAAGGACGATGATCTGCTCGACCAACTCGCCATGCCTCCCGCCCTCCTGCAGTCGGTCGGAATTCCGGAGAACGAGGAGCGTTTCCAGGCCTCCATGGGCATTTACCTCTTCAATCGTTCCGTCCTCGAGGAAGCTCTGGCGAACGACTGCAAGGACTTTGGCAAGCACATCATTCCGGGCATCATTCGCGAGAAGCAGGTCTTCAGCTTTGTCTTCAATGACTACTGGGAGGACATCGGAACAATCGCCTCCTATTACGAAGCGAATCTCGAGTGTACCAAGATCGTTCCGAAGTTCAATTTCTTCGACGCCAAGAACCCGATCTACACGAGGGCGCGGCTCCTTCCGGCCAGCAAGATCAACAATGCGGTGATCGAAGAAGCCCTGCTCTCCGACGGATGCATCATCAGCAGCGCGACGATACGGAGATCCATCATCGGGGTCCGTTCCGTGATCGAATCCGGGTGTGAAATCACGGACAGCATCGTGATCGGATCGGATTACTACAACAAGATCCAGTATGTCAATGGCAGGGAGGTTTCTGAACCCATCCGGATCGGCGAAGGCACTCGCATCCACCGGGCGATCATCGACAAAAATGTATCGATCGGACGCAATGTCGTGATCCACCCAAGGGACAGGGTCAACGAGGACAATGAATGGTGTCACATCCGCGATGGGATCGTCGCCGTCCCAAAAGGGAGAAACATCCCCGATAACACGGTCGTCTGAGACTGATTGCGACTTACGGTTGAATCACGCCGTCGCGGGCGACCGTGGTGACCTCTTCGGTCGAAAGGTCTTTGATCACGACCGCGTTCGCTCGAATGTCGAGAACCTGGTAATCGCGAGCACCGATCTCGGGTTGGGTCGTGCGAAAGACATCGCCCGCCTTCACGACATAGCGGTATTGCGAATTGGGAGCGGTGAGGATCGCATAGGTGTCCGCCGTCTGGCCGCTGGCATCCCTGACAAGGGTGTGAGTCGATCCATTTTTGGTATCCTCGACCTCGACTCGCGAAACATCTACCATACGCCCTTTGCCTTCCTTCGAACTGACAAAGCGGGGGGTCACCTCCTTCACCTTGTAGGGTGTGCCCGGAATGATCCTGCCCTTTTCCACCGCGATGCTGCCGCTGGTCTGATCGAGGCGACGGACCGAGGCGGTCGATCCGTTCACCCCATCCACGACCAGAGGGAGCGATTCCTCGTGATACGCCGCGAGCACCATGGATTTCACCGGAGCCTCTGCCGGCGCACGCGAATGGATCGTGGAGCCGTTCAGGGCGACGATGGGTTTGGCCTTTGATTCCTCGCGAACTTTGCGGGAGGTCTCAATCCGGGAATGTTTCGTGTCCGCTGAAGCCACAACAGGGACGGCAACGGGAATC
>CALDKL010000308.1 GCA_937898895.1 uncultured Verrucomicrobiae bacterium
CTGCCTCCGAATCCGTTGCAACCGTGGGCGAGAAGATCTCCGATGGTACACTTGATTCCGGAACTCCGATGCTGGTGTCCCCTGTTCCGGTCGAAGACGAAGGAGCCACCAACTCTGTTTTGAATCCGGTGGGCGAATCGGTGAGCGAATTTGGAACTCCCGGAGATTCCGATGGGTCGGCAGGAGTTGGATTTTCTTCCATCGAAATCGAAAAATCGGATGGTTTTGTCCATCAGACTGAGGAGGAGAGCGCACAAACTTTGATCGACTGCGCGGAAGGGAGGATCGCCGACGAATCGTTTCCAAGTGGTCCGCCCGATCTGGATTCCCTTTACGATACAGGCGGGTTCGTCCCACCGACAAGTCGCGCTCACGAATCGTCCGTCGGCTTTGATGCCGCATCCCCGGCCTGGGGTGAGTGCCCCTCTCTTGGACTCGACGCACCGATCAGACTCCCATCGGAAACGGGCGCTGATGCTGCCTCGTGCCTTCCGCAGCCTGCAGTCGAGGGATTCTCGGGACCCACTCCCTGGGGGCCCCCCAGTCGTCCTCCGGTCGTGGCACCCTCTGCCCCCAAGACTTTGGCTCGAACCTCCCCTTTATCGGAGGATGCTCCTCCTTCGGCTCTGCCCAACGGTTTTGCCCCGGCCGCGTCCGATGCGTCTCCTACCGAAGTCCCCACCTGGGAGGACGCTTTCGGACATGCCACGCTGCGCGAGACTGCGCCTGTGCCGGAACTCGAGCCTGACTTCTCGGCAGGCTTTGGCTCCCCTTTTGGAACCGGATCAGCGGAACCGGAGAAGCAACCGTCCCCGTTTGGTGGATTCTCTGCCGAGGCATCGCCCGTGCCTATGGCGTCCGATTCGATGTCGACCGGTTTCGCCGGATTCCTGTCCTCCCCACCTTCCACTGCTGCCGGGCCGACGAGAGCCGAGGCGACTCCGTTTGGCGGAGGACTTTTTGGTGGCCACGAGGATCCCGCCCCTCTCTCCTGGAATGCTTCGAAGACCTCGGCGGACGAGATTCCCGCCTCTCTGGAGCCCCTCTCCCCTGAACCAGGGTTTGCTTCGGGATTCGATTCCTCCTTTTCTCAGCCGACCATCGATTCCGTCAATCCCTTTGGGGACATGGAGATCCCCACAGGAGTGTCGCCATTCTCCTCCCGGATGCAGGCACCTCCGTCGCCATCGGTCCTGCCGGATCTCCCTGTCAGCGACTCCAGGCCTTCCCTTGCGGCACCTCCGATTCCACCCTCTACCCCGGCCCAGCCCATGATGGGTGCTGCCATGGCAACCCATCCCAACGTCACCTCCCTCCCTCTCGGGGTGAAGCCGAAACCCAAGGTGCGCAAAGGGTTTGTCGTCCTCATGGTGATCCTCCTCGGCTTCGCCTCGGGAGTCGCCCTCGCGTCCTTCGTCCTGCCTGTCGACCGCTATGTGGAAGTCGCCCGTGCCTTCATGCAATCGAAGTTCGCACCACAGCCCGCCGCCCCCAGGGTGCCTCAATCACAGACACTCCCGGCAATTCCTCCGGTCGCGACCGGAGCCTCCCTTTCCACCGATTCACAACCCTGACGTCATGATCGAACCCGTCGCCTCTCCATCGATGCAAACCTCGCCTCCCTCTGTGGATGAAGTCATCCGGCTGAAGTGTCCGGAATGCGGCGGGGGTCTCCATTTGAAACGCAAATTCATCGGACTGAAGGGCCAGTGTGTCCACTGCCAGGGTTCACTCACCGCCATTGAAGAGAACGGCACTGTCCGTATCGTCATGGATGCGCCGGGCAACGTCATTGGGGAAGGGGAGGTTTCTTCCGCATCTCCCGGACCGCAGCCCCAGGCACATGCCGCAATCCCTGGCTCCTCGATGCCCGCCTTCCTCACGCCGATGCCGACCCGGCTCGATGACAATCTCTTTCCGCCCCTTTCCGCGCCGCCGGTGGAACCTTCTGCAGAGGCGAAGGTGCTGGCATCGCCCTTCGGGGACTCGGGTTCCTTTGCCCTGCCGTTTGCCTCCTCCTTCGGAGACGAGAAGGAGACCGCCTCGATCCTTCCGGCCTGGGGAACGAATGTTCCGAGGGAAAAGCATGCCAGCATTTCTCCGTTCGGACAAAAAGCAGCACCCGGAGGAGGTTTTGCGGACAGCCTCTTCCGCCCAAAGCCAGAAGCCGCCCAGGCTGGGGTGGAATCCGGTATCCCCACCCGCTTCACCTCGACCTTCACACCGGAATCGAAGGAGGATTCCCTGTCGCCCAAGCCGGAAACTCCCGTCACCGAAAATCCGAAGCAAGATTGCCGTGAACGGGTCATTCTCGATGGCGACGGGCGTCCGATGCGGCCCATGACCAAGGAAGAAGAGGAGGACTTTGCAAAAAACTTCTTCAAATACGAAAACGCGCGCACCAAACCTCGCTGGTTCAACCGCATCCTCCGCAAGCTCAAGCGGATCCTGATCGGGTTCTGCCTTCTTGCCGGGGTCGCTGCCGTTGCTGCCTGCTTCGTCCCCAAGGAGAAGCTGCTCGTGTGGAAAAAGAATGCAATCGAGTGGCTTGAGCCGGGCATGGCCGTCCTCGACTATCTCCCTGAACCTCTCCGGCCCAAATGGTTGCCCCAGAGCAAGTTCGGTATTGACGCCGGTGTCGATGAAAAGGGCCAGCCAAAGAAAAAACTGAACGCCTTCGAGGGGCTGGACAAACTCAAAGGCGATGTCGGCAACATGAGGGGTGCCGCCGATGCCCAACTCAAGGAATTGAACAACTTCTGACGCCGGGCCGGGACATCGAGAGGGTGCGGCTCTCCCCTGCGGAGGGCCGCCTCAACGTCCCATGTATGCCAGCTTTTCTGCGGTCTGCGCCACTGCGTTGGATCCGTCGAGAAGCTCGCCGATGGGATCCCATTGCCCCGAGAGGAACGCGTCTCGAGCCGTACTCGGGATTGTCACGGGAATCGTCTTGTCGCCCCAGCGAACCTCGCGGGCGTCGACGTCGATGTGAATCTCGACGCCGGGATTCTCGTTCACGGCTGCACCCAGCGCCTCGATGTCGACCGCTGACGCCAGTACGCAGGGGATGCCAAGAGTGGCGCAGTTGCCGAAAAAGATTTCCGCGAAGCTCTGCGCGATCACTGCGCGAAAGCCAGCCTTACTCAGTGCCTGCGGCGCGTGCTCGCGGGAGCTGCCGCATCCGAAATTGATCCCAGAAATCAGAATCTCCGCTCCGGCGAAGCGAGGGTCATTGAGGGGGTGCTCCTTCGGGTTCCCTTCCTGGTCGTGCCGGACATCATAGAAAAAGTATTCACCGAGGCCGTCGAAGGTGACGCACTTCATGAAACGCGCCGGGATGATTCGATCCGTATCGATGTCGGATCCGGGGACATAAACGCCGCGACCGGCGACAGAGGTGA
>CALDKL010000309.1 GCA_937898895.1 uncultured Verrucomicrobiae bacterium
CTCGTCGGTGTCGCCCTCGCGATCCCAAAGTGGGGAGTTGCCTTCGTTGCCTTCTTCGGACTTGGTTTTGGTCTGGTCAATTTCTTCACCTCTCATTACCTCAACGCCCTCGTCGATTCGCGGCATCGGGCGACGGTGCTGAGCTTCCGGGGTCTGGCCCTAAATCTTGGTTTTGGCGGGATCAGCCTGATTTACGGCGCGATTCTCCGCAGCCTGAAGGACGGCGAAGCATCCGCTGCGGCGCAGGCCTATCGCGAGAGTCTCTGGTGGCTTCCTGCGATCTTCGCCGTGCTCTGGACTGCCTGGTGGCTGCACCAGCGGCTGCGGTTGCGGGACCGCTGGACCGAGTGAAGCACGGAGCCGATTGGGCGTGGGTACCGTCTTCTCGTCCTTGCCTTGAAAGGGATTTCACTGGAAGCGTACGATTGCTCCGACGAAACTCTTCCCCGATGATCACCGATTCCCTCTCCCGTCGTTCCGCCCTTTCCCGACTCAGTCTCGCTCTGGGAGCCACGATGACCGCAGGCTCGGCTGCCGGAGTGCCCAAGCGGATCCTCCTCCGATCATCGTGGCAGACGGTGAACATTGGCGACATCGCCCATACCCCGGGTGTTCTGCATCTCCTCGAGACCTATCTTCCCGATGTTGAAGTCACCCTGTGGCCGAGTCGGATTGACAACGGGGTGGAAGAAATCCTCAAGACCCGGTTTCCGAAGTTGAGAATCATCAAGGGAGCCGATGATCTGAAGCGAGCCCTTGCGGAAAACGACTTCCTCCTCCACGGCTCGGGGCCTTCGCTGGTGGCACAAAAGGATGTGGAACGCTGGCTCGACGAGACGGACAAACCGTTCGGTGTCTATGGGATCACCTTGCCGCGGCAATCGTCCACCTCGACCACTCCGGTTCCGCCGGAGGTCATGAAAAGGACCATCGGAGTCCTGAATCGGGCTCGCTTTGTCTACTTCCGCGATTCCCATTCCCTGGCCCTGGCCAAAGCCGAGGGCTGCAGCGCTCCCGTCCTGGAGTTCGGGCCGGACGGAGCCTTTGCCTGCGACCTGAAGGAGGAGGAACGGGCGATTCGCTTCCTTGAGGCAAACGGACTCGAGCCCGGCCGATTTCTCTGTTGCATCCCCCGCCTTCGTTACACTCCCTATTGGACGATCAAAAACGCGCCCAGGGACGAAAGGAAACACGCCCGCAACGAAGAGATGAAGATCCACGACCACGATCCTCATCTCGAGGCAATCCGCCGTGTCGTCGCGGAAACGGATCGGAAAGTGCTCCTCTGTCCCGAAGACCAGACCCAGATGCAGGTGGGCAGGGAACTCCTCTACGACCGCCTCTCCGCAAAGGAGAAGGAGCGCGTCGTCTGGCGTCCCGACTATTGGCTCACGGGTGAGGCCCTCAGCGTCTATGTGCGCAGCGCGGGACTCTTCGGCAACGAGATGCACTCTCCCATCCTGTGCATCGGTCAGGGTATGCCTGCGATCGTCTGTCGATGGTCGGAACAGACCACGAAAGGCTACATGTGGGAAGACATCGGCCTCGGCGAATGGCTTTTTGATTTCGACGTGGAAGAGGATCGCAGGCGTCTCCCCGAAACCGTCCTCGCGATGGCGGCGGATCCGGTCGGGGCGAAGGAGAAAGCGGCCAAGGCTCGTCTCTTCGTCGAACGACGCCAGCGCGAGACGATGGCCCAGGTGAAACGCGAAGTGGGCTGAGAGGCCGATTCGTCGGCATTTCTCTTTCTCTTGCGACGCGAGACGCAGCGAGATCCGTCTCTTCGCGAGACCTCCCTTGCAGCCAGTCGCAGCAGAAAAAAGGGGGGGGAGAAATGCGGGATTGTCCTCAGCTCTCCCGGACGATCTTTCCACCGAGGGAGAGGATCCGTGCCTTGCCTTTGGCGTCTTCGGCCTCGCCGATCTGTCCATCCCGCACATACATCTGCGAGAGGGCGGTCCAGGCGAGGAGATCATTGGGCCTCAGGGTCGTGGCCTTGAGGCCGGCCCCGATCGCCTCCCGGAGGTGCCCCGTTTTCATCAGGGCCATGCCGAGGGCATGCCAGCCGTCGAAAAAGTCCGGGTCGAGCGCGACACAGCGACGGTATTTCTCGACGGCACTTTCCAGGTCGCCGACGGCCAGATCGCCGTTGGCATCATCGAACAGGTCGTCGCGATCTGTGCTCACGGGGCAGGTGTACCGAGATCCGGACGCCGCGATCCGGATTCGGTGCGGCGCTGGTTGAACCATGCGGTGAAGAGAGCCCGATCCGTCTCGTTCTTGATCGTGGCAGTCAGAGTCTTCTTCTTCGCTTCGGCCTGGTCGTCCTTGTAGATCTCGATCTTGTCGACGTAGACGAGGAGGTATCCTTCCCCCCCGGTGCGCTCCGTGACCCCCGAGATCTGTTTTTCGCCCAGTCCCTTGACCGCCTGAACGATGAGGGCAGCGTCGGCGAGGTCCGCAGGTGGTTCGCTTTCGGAGAAATTGGGAAGCGTTTCGACCTTCAGCTTCTGTTCCTTGGCGGCCTCATCAAAGGGCTTTCCAGCCTTGATTGCCTCATTGAGTTTCGCGAGGGCGGCACTGGCCGCGTCGTTCACGGCGCGGTTCGACTTCGTTGCGGAGAGTGCCTCTTTGATTGCCGGAGTGGCCTGCTCGATGGTGAGCGGTACGGGATCGATACTCTTGCTGTAGTGGAAGACGAGGTAGGCACCTCCGTCGGCATGGATAGGGACACTGACTTCGTCGTTCCGCTGGGTGCCGCTGAAGAGCGCCTCGAGGGCGTCTTCATTGCCCTTGAGCAGCGCGGGGGCTTCCGTGCGGGCGAAGGGCTCGAGGGTTCCGGTTTCCCCGACAAAGTCCGCCTTGTCGCCGACGAACTGTTTGGAAAGGTTCACGAAATTCGACTCTTCCGAGGCGAGATCGGAATAGGCCCGGTTCACGGCATTGGCAAAAGCTTCATCGCGCCCGATATCGATGTCGCGGATGTGCGCGAGTTTCTGGAAGACATGCGGGCCGATCAGGCCCACTGAACGACGGACGCCCGAGGTGGACGCCGAAGAATGGATGCCCAAGACTGGCTGGCATTGCTGGCGATTCTGATCTGCCTGGCGCTGTCCTTCTTTTTTTCCGGCAGCGAAACTGCGCTCACGGCTTTTTCGCGCGCGCGTATGATGCGCATGGAAAAGGCCGGCAATCCTCGTGCGGCGATCGTCAATCTGCTGCTTCAGGCGAGAGAGCGGCTGATCGGCGGCATCCTGCTCGGCAACAACGCCGCGAACATCGCTGCCTCCTCGCTCGCTACCGGCCTGATGCTGATGTGGTTCGGCGATGTCGGCGTCGTCTACGCGACCTTCGCGATGACGGTGATCGTCGTGGTGTTCAGTGAGGTCTTGCCAAAGACG
>CALDKL010000310.1 GCA_937898895.1 uncultured Verrucomicrobiae bacterium
ATTCCGCTTCAATGAGACCGCACCCGTGAAGGCGCGGAAGGTCTTACCTCCTCCAATCCAAGATTGGCAAGGCTTCTGGGGCTGTTTTGCGAGCGATGGTAATTCGTCAGGCACGCCAATGCAACAAACATCATTTGGTGGCTCTCACAACTCATTCCATTTCAAAGACCGCGAGCGGTATCCGGAAGTCCGCGACCACCGGGGCGCTCGCGGATGGCTTCGCGAAACCGGGAACCGATTTTCGGATCCGATCAGATGATAAAGGAACGCACCAGGGGTGTCCACGTTTTTCCCAAACAATCCAGTCGCGACGACCATTCAAAAGTCTCGGGCCCGATATCGAGGACGAGCAACTGATCTTCGGTCTCGTGGAGAATGCGCCGGGCCGCGCCCACCAGCCGGATCCGCTCGATCGACGACAGTTCGCAGAGAAAGACGCTGTATTGCACGTGTTCGCCGTGATCGAGGAGCAGGTCGAAGAGCTTCGTGCGCCGCTTGTCCCCCTCCTTCGAGGCGAGCACGTCGTAGGTGCACAGATAGAGCCTCCGCGTGGGATTCAGCGAACGACGGGCCATGGCACTCGGGGGATGTCACTCCGCAACCACCGCACGACGAGTCGTGCCTGGATCCGGAGGATGGTGCGCCAGGAGCAGCGGTAGTCGAACTCCGGGTGGGTGTAGAGCTGGTCGAGGCGCTGCTCCCAGGCTCTCAAAAAAGCCTTCCTTCCGTTGGGCTTCAGGGCACAGCCGTTCGCGTTCGCGATGAAGTCACGCGCACCGACCATGCCCGTGTTGATCGCCGTGAGAACGACGCTGTCGGCGATGACGGGGCGGAACGGTTCCATCAGATCGAGGGCGAGGGCGGGCCGCCCGTGGCGGGCCTGATGGTAGAGGCCCCACCAGGGATCGAGACCCTCGCCCCACAGCGCGACGAGACATTCCTTGGCCAGCAGGGCGTAGGCAAAGGAAAGGAGGGCGTTTACCGGATCCTTCGGCGGTCGGCGGTTGCGGGAACTGAACTGAAAGTCGGGCAGGGCCCCCGTCTTCAGCATGGAGGAGAATGCGGAGAAATAGAGCGCGGCGGCGCGTCCCTCCCACCCTAGCAAACCCTCAAGTGTTTCGGGCATTTCGCTCCTGCGCTTCAAGGCGTCAGCGAGGGCGGAGACGGCGCGGTCGCGCTCCTGCCCCGAGCCATTGCGCAGGAGCAGGGCTCGCTGGTTCCCTGCCTTCGCCCGGATGAGAGCCTTGGCGAAGACGTGGCGACGGGCAGGGTCGGCGGCAGCCTCGTATTGGGCGGCGCGGGCGTAGGCATTTTCGATCCCGAGCCCGTGGCTGATCCCGTGGAACCAGCCACCCGTGGAAAAATGCACGACAGGGATTCCCTTTTCCATCATCAGGTGCAGGGCCTGGGCACTGACCTGCACGTTGCCCATCAGGATGAGCTGACTGACCTCCCGCAGCCGCGCTCCCCCGATGGTTTCCCGGTCTTTCACGACGGTGAGCCGCTCTCCGCTCTTGCCGACTCGCGCTCCCTGCTCCTGCACATAAAAGGGCATGGCGCGGTCCCGCGCGGGAAACAGCCGCCGCACATCGCGCCCTGCCCCGGAGTCGGGTTTGCGCCTTGCCTCGGGAGTCCCGTCCGGGTTTTCGAGGGCAGGGAGCAGCACGGATTCTGACGGCGAGAGATCTTCGTCGAATCCGCCTGGGATGGCCGCGAATCCTCCTGCCTCGGAGGCATGCTCGGCATCGCTCCTCAGCGCATGGGTCTCGTCGGGCAGGCAGATGCCACACAGGGAGCAGCCCCAGCATTTCGGGCTGTCCTCCAGGGGAGGCGGCATCGTACTCGCGTTCATTGCCAGGCGGACGGCGGAAATGGTGGCACGGGTCTCGGCCTCCAGCTCCTCGGTGAAGTCCACCCGCACCCGTTGTCGACTCCCGGCGAAATAGAGATAGCCGTGGTCGCTGCGATACCCGTGGGCGCGCAGCAGCAGACCCTGGGCCATCAACTGGATGCGCTCCGGCGGGTAGCTGCGTTCCGGCGTGTTGGGAACCTGGCTTT
Organism: uncultured Verrucomicrobiae bacterium; assembly: GCA_937898895.1. Lineage (GTDB taxonomy): Bacteria > Verrucomicrobiota > Verrucomicrobiia > Verrucomicrobiales > DEV007 > Arctic95D-9. The sequence continues at coordinate 2,059 of CALDKL010000310.1, forward strand.
TTTTGGTTTCCACGGGAATCGCCTCGCCGCCCTCGGGATCGGCGGAGACGAGATCGAGTTTGCCCGTCAGGCCCAGTTCCTCACAGCCGAGGGAGACACTGCGGGCAATCTCGGGTGGATCCTCCCCTTCGTCGACGGATGCGGCGGACGGTTCGGCCCTTTCGTCGTCGTGGTCCCGCGAGATCATTGCCTCCGGCAGGAGGTGGTCGATGCGATCGACGCGGCGGTGAATGTCTTTGCCTTCCAATGTGTGAGAGTTGTCCTCCCAACGTCCCTCCTGATACATCAAGTGAAATCGGCGAGGGCAATAGGCATATTGGGCGTAACTATTCAGCCGTAGTTACCCGTGCGCAAGCGTGTCGCCGAGATGGCGAGG
>CALDKL010000311.1 GCA_937898895.1 uncultured Verrucomicrobiae bacterium
AGATGGAGGCGACGCTCGTCGGTGAGATCAAGAAAACGGTGGATACCCTCGTGCAGGCACAGGGTCTCGATCTGATCTTCGACAAGTCTTTCCTTCCCAAAGCCAACAAGGCGATCCTCTACACCTCCGAGAAGGTCAAGGATTTGACGGGCGAGGTGGTAGCGTCCCTCAATGCGGGGGCACCGGCGGGGACAACCCCTGCGGCCAAGCCTGCGGCGGAAACCTCCGGGACGAACTGATCCGGAGCGTGGCTTTCCCTGGGTCGCACCGGGGGAGCGGCTCGTCCCCTCGCGGATGAATACCACGGTCGGCGAGATTGTCCGCTTGGTCGAGGGTCGTTTGCTCCGCGGGGATTCTGCGGCACGGTTGACGAATTTCGCGGCGCTCGACCAGGCGGATTCCGAATGTGTCAGTTTTTTTGGGAACGCGAAATATCGCGAGTCACTTCTCCGGTGTCGGGCGGGAGTCGTCCTGGTGCCGGAGGAAGAGGTGGATGCGCCCGAGGCGGGGGCTCTCGTGGTGGTGGCGAATCCGGTGATCGCTTTCGACCGTATCGTGCGGGCCTACGGTACTCTGCCGCCGCCGTTCGAGCCGGGGATTCACCCTACGGCCTTTGTGCATGAGGCGGCTTGGGTCGATCCCGCCCTCGTCTCGGTCGGGCCGAACGCTTCCGTCATGAAGGGGGCCCGGATCGGCCGGGGTACCCGCATTGGAGCGGGGACCTACGTGGGCGAAGGGGTGGAGATTGGCGAAGAGTGTGTCCTTGCCCCCAATGTGACTCTTTGCCAGGGCAGCCTGGTGGGAAATCGAGTCATCCTGCATCCAGGTGTCGTCGTCGGTGCGGATGGCTTCGGATTTGAATTCGACCAGGGACGTCATCGCAAGATCGAACAACTCGGCATCGTGCGCATCGGTGACGACGTCGAGGTGGGGGCCTCCACCACGATCGACCGGGCGAGGTTCGGCGAGACCGTCATTGGCGAAGGTACCAAGATCGACAACCAGGTCCAGATTGGTCACAACGTCCGCATTGGAAAACATTGCATCATCGTTGCGCAGGCCGGCATTTCCGGGAGCAGTCGCATCGGGGATTCCGTTGTCATTGCCGCTCAGTGTGGGGTGGCGGGTCATCTCACCATTGCCGACCGGGTCACGCTCGGTGGCCGCAGCGGGGTGATCTCGTCGATCGAGGAACCGGGAGGAACCTATTTTGGCTATCCCGCCCGCACCCTCAAGGAGGATCGTCGCGATTCGATGCGGGTGAAGCAGTTGGGCAACCTGCTGAAGAGGGTCAAAGACCTCGAGGCACGCCTCGGCAAATCCGGGGAAGGCGAGTGAGGCAATCGCCCTGCCGCTTCACAGATCGATCATCTGGCCGGGAACGGGGATGAGAATGCGGGAGCCGGGGAGCCGCCTCCCGAGTTCCTCGAGGAACCAGCGGCGCGCCGCTTCATCGCCATGGACGAGGAGAACCGTCTTCGGGCGACAGGCGACGGCGTAGTCGGCCAGTTGTTCGCGGGGCGCGTGGCCGCTGAAATCAAAGCGTTCCACGGAGCAGCGAATTTCACTTTCGTGAGGGGAGGTCGAGGAGAGGGCGACCCGTCCGCCCTGGCCTGCTGCGAGAATGCGGCCGCCGGGGGCATCGGCATCCGCATATCCCACAAAGAGGATTGCGTTTTTTTCGGAGGCGAGGATGCGGCGGGCAAAGCGGTGGGAGACGGTGTGCTCCGACATCATGCCGCTCGAGAGGGCATAGATTTCGCCGGGACGCAGATCGGGGTCGCGTCCGCGCACGAGGACACGGAGTTCGGAAAAGTCCCGCAGGATCTGAACGCCGCGATGGAGGCGATCGGGGTGATCGCAATGGCGGTCGGTGACCTCGGTCATCTTTGTGCTGAGTCCGCCGATGTGTACCGGCACGGAGGGGATTGCGCCCTCCTCCATGAGTTCTTTCAGGAGGAGGAGGAGTTCCTGCGTTTTTCCGAACGCGAACACCGGGATGAGTACGGATCCTCCGCCCTCAATGACGGCGCGGAGGATCGCACCAAGGCGCTTCCGCTCGGCTTCGCGGGTGTAGCCGGGGTCGCGCTGGTGATCGCCCCTGGTCGTCTCGATGAGGAGGGTGTCCACCGCATCGCTCGGAAAATCCGCCCCTCTCGTGATCGTCTGGTCCTCGAAATGGACGTCGCCGGTGTAGAAGATGCGGTGTCCCTGCGCTTCGATTTTCATTCCGACAGCTCCGAGGACGTGGCCTGCTCGGAAGAACTCGACCGAAACGCGATCGCGCTCGCCGAGGGAGAAGGCTTGCCCGGGCTCCCGAACCATCCAGCGATGCACGCAGGACTCGACCTGACCATGGGAATAGAGAGGATAGAGCGGCTCGTTCAGCTCCTCGCGCTGGGCCTTCATCACATTCACCGAATTGTGCAGGAGGACGTCGCCGTGCTCGCGGGTGAGTCTTGTCATGACCACCGCCGCTCCGGGCTGTTCTCGCATCAGCACGGGGAGCGCCCCGATGTGATCGAGGTGAGGATGGGAAAGGAGGATTCCATCGACGGAATCGGGCGGCAGCATCTCGTAGCGTGGGAGCGTGTCGCGACCCGTGTGCTTCGGATGCGTTCCGGCATCCAGGATCAGTCGCGTCTCGCCCAGTTCGAGAAGGTAGGAGTTCGAACCGATGTCGGGGTGGGAGGCGAGATTGGTGAATCGCATGGGGAGCGGCCGTCGGGCGGAAAGCGAAGGGGAATGGAAAGGGGAATGTGCGGTGGGGACGGGATCTTCAGGCCATGCCCGGTCCATCGGGCGGCAATCCGGAGCGTTTCTCCTTCGATGCCTCCCGGGCGGCCCGGAAAAAGGCCTGCAAGATCGCGAGGGTCTCGGATTCGAGCACGCCCGGTGTGATTTCGCTGCGGTGATTGAGGGTCGGCTGCTGGAGGAGGTTGAGCAATCCGCCGGCGGCTCCTCCTTTCGGATCGCCCACCCCAAAGATGACGCGGCGAATGCGGCAGTGGATGATGGCTCCGGCGCACATGGGGCAGGGTTCTTTCGTGACGTAGAGATCGCAGTCTCCCAGACGCCAGTCGCCGAGTGCCTCCTGGGCCTGGCTGAGTGCGAGCATTTCGGCATGGGCGGTGGCATCGCGCAGGGTCTCGACCTGATTGTGGGCACGGGCGATGATGAGGCCGTCCCGCACGATGAGCGCACCGACCGGAACTTCTCCCGCCTGGAATGCCTTGCGTGCCTGACGCAGAGCCTGTTCCATGAGAAAAGTGTCGCTGGTGAATTCGATGGGGGCTTGCGCCCCGTCGTCGGGTATCGGTGAGACCATTTGCGGAAGGAATCCGGGAGGCAGGGTTGCGGAACCCGGAAAGCGTGAAGATAATGGACCCGACATGAACGACTGCAACACCCGAATCATTGCCCCCTCCCTTCTAGCGGCCGACTGGTCGAGGGTCGGAGAGGAGGTGCGGCGGGCCGAACGGGCCGGGGCGGACTGGCTGCATCTCGATGTGATGGACGGCCACTTTGTCGAAAATGTTTCCTTTGGACCCCAATTCGTCGCTGCGGTGCGCCCGTGTACGAGACTGCCTCTCGACACCCATCTGATGATGACGCGACCGGACCGGTATCTCGACCGCTTCATCCAGGCGGGGTCGGATCGCATCACGGTCCACGTCGAGGCGGATCACGCGGTCTCCGAAACACTCGCCCGCATCCGTGCGGCGGGCCTGGCCTGCGGGCTCGCGCTGAATCCAGCGACGCCCTTCGAGGCGGTCGAGCCGTTTCTGGGCGAGATCGACCTGCTCCTCATCATGACGGTGGTGCCTGGTTTTGGTGGCCAGGCCTTTCTCGAGGAGGAAACGATGCCGAAGGTAGCTGCCGCCCGGGCCCTTCGGGAAGAGCGCGGTCTTTCCTGGCACATCGAGGTCGATGGGGGGATCGATCAGGACACCGCCGACATTGCCGCCTCCCACGGTGCCAATGTGATGGTCGCAGGGACGGCTCTGTATGGTGCCGCCGACATGACGACGGCGATCTCGGCGATGCGAGGCTGAAGATCATGCCCGAGCAAGTTCATACGGTGGCAGGACTCACCGCCCTGATCCGGGATCGCCTTGAGGAAACGTTTTCCGGCGTCTGGGTCGAGGGAGAAATCAGCAATCATCGGCTGCCCGGATCCGGGCATCACTACTTCACGCTGAAGGACCCGTTTGCCCAGCTTGCCTGTGTCTTTTTCAAAGGGTCGGCGATGCGGTGTCCGGTGCGGCTTGGCGACGGGATGCAGGTGCAGGTCTACGGCAATCTCTCAGTCTACGAGGCGCGCGGGCAATACCAGCTCGTCGCCCAGGTCGTGCAGGCGAAGGGCTTTGGGGATCTCCAGGCTCGCTTCGAGGCGCTCAAGCGCAAGCTCGAGGCCGAAGGGCTCTTTGCTCCGGCGCGAAAACGACCGATTCCCGCGTTTCCGGAGCGGATCGGGATCGTCACCTCGCCGACGGGAGCGGCGATTCGCGACATGATCCATGTGTTTTCGCGGCGGTCTCCGTGGGTGCGCCTGATGATCTACCCGACCCGAGTCCAGGGAGACGGGGCGGCCGAAGAAATCGCCGCCGGGGTGCGCTTCTTCGATGCCGCGAGTGGCACGCAGC
>CALDKL010000312.1 GCA_937898895.1 uncultured Verrucomicrobiae bacterium
CGAACTTGCCGGGCGCTTCATTGATTTCATGAGTTCTCCGGAAATCTCCGCGCTCTCCGCCAATGCCCTGCGCTACGCCAGCCCGAATCCCGAAGCTCGGGAGAAGGTCGAACCCCGGCTGCTTTCCAACCCGGTTCTCTATCCTTCTCCGAAGGCGGCGGAAAAATGCAGGTTTGTCCGCTTTGAACCGGAAATCGACAAGGTGGTTCGCCAATCGGTGATCGGCCTGGTCAGTGGCGAACGATCCCGCAACATGGCGATGGGACCTGAAAACGGCCAGGGCGTCGATCCGCAACCGGAGCCTTCGGAGGGAAGTGCCGAAGACTGACGCACTGGGGCCTCACGGGAGGATACAATTGTCCTGAAATGAACACGATCCGCAGTCGACTTCTGACCTCCATGGTGCTGACGGGCCTGGTGCCCCTCCTCATCGTGCTGGTCCCGCTTGGGACTGTGCTCTACAACAACATCCTCCAACAGGAAGAGCGAAAGCTTTCCGAAACATCCCGCCAACTCGGTCGTCTCATTGGCGAGGTGACGGATCGGACCGCGCGCGGTCTGGTCTCACTCCAGTCCAACCCCTTTCTTTCGGATCCCGATGGGAAACTCTCCACAAAGCTTGCCGAGATGCATCGACTGGTTCGCATCTTTGAGGTCTACTCGGACATCAGCCTCTATGACAGCGACGGCTTTCTTCTGTGTTCCACCGCCGAAGTGCATCCCTCCTTTCGGGAATACAGCGACTGGTTCCACAAGGCGCTCGGAGGAGAAATCATCCTATCCCACCCGCAAAGAGTCCTCGGTAAAGAGGGGCTCTATCTGACCGTGTATCTTCCGGTTGACTCCCCGGAATCCCGGAGCCAGGTGGCAAACCGCCAGGTGATCAAGGCCAGTCTTTCGTTCGGACAAATCCTTTCCACCCTCAACGAAAACGCGGTCCAGGGTGAAAACCCGGTCTATTTGCTCGACTCCCTGGGCAACGTCCTTTCCGGCGGAGATCCGGCCCACCTCATGGAAAAATTTGATCCCGCAGTACCAGCGAAACACTGGTTCGATGCCGGGGCGGGCACCTACACGGCACCGGATGGCATTCGCTACCTCTATGCGCGTCAGATCCTGCCGACCAAAGATACGAAAGTCGATTCGCCCTGGGTCGTCCTCACAATGAAACCAATGGATCAGGTGACCGCCGTGATCCGCCAAGCCGTGCTCACCCTCATCGCCGCGGCCGTTTCCATGATGCTCGTTGCGATCGCGTTGGGGGTTTTCCTGGCCCGGGTCATCTCACTCCCTCTCGAGAAAATCGGATCGGTTGCCGAGAGGGTCGCCTCGGGCGATCTCACCGTACGCGCCGACGAAAAGGAGGGTTCCTCGGAATCTCGTACCCTGGCCACCTTG
>CALDKL010000313.1 GCA_937898895.1 uncultured Verrucomicrobiae bacterium
CAAAAAATGCAATCGCCGCGACGAACACAATCCACCATTCGGCGGAATATGCCTCGCGGATTCGGGTGCCTACGGCGAAGTGAGTGCGCGGAGTTGAGAAGTCTCGGGAAGTCTTTCGGCGGTGGCTCACCTCCGCCATTCCTCCACCGCCCCCTGCCCTTCTCCGGTTCCCTCGACCAGGGAAATCCGCCTCTTCGCGAGAGAGCGGATCACGGACTTGCGTTCTTGCCGCGCAGGTCGCGGTCCGCCAGACTGGATCGATCATGCACCGACTCTCTTTTCTCCCTCTCCTCGTGCTGCTTTCGCTGTTGTCCTCTCTTCTCTCGACCTCGCCCGCCGCTGATCCGGCACCGGGAAAGACCCCGCCCTCCCGAAAAGCGGGCGCGGTGTCTCCTGAGGATCCCCCCGCCGGAGAACGCCGAGTCTACAAACACTCCGCAGGCAAACCGCGCGAAATGGAATTCTACTTTCCTCCCGGCCACGACCCGTCGAAGACGAAAGTGCCGGGTCTCCTTCTCTTTCATGGCGGCGGTTGGACCGGCGGCAGTCTCTCGCAATTCCGCCGGGCCTGTGCCTATTTTGCGAGTCGCGGGATCGTCTCCGCGACGGCGGAATATCGGATGCTGACTAAGGAAGAGGCAAAGGCCCTCCCCAGCGGAGAAACGAGAAAACGCGCCTGCGTCACGGACGCGAAGAGTGCGATTCGCTGGTTCCGTCAACACGCCGCCGAACTCGGAGTCGATCCGGAGAAACTCATCACCGGAGGCGGTTCGGCGGGTGGGCATATCAGCGCCCTCGCGACCTTGAACCCAGGGCTGAATGATCCGGCCGATCCCGTTGGCATCGGCACCGGCGTGATCGCCTATCTCTGGTTCAATCCCGCCTTTTCACCTGACGATGCGGGAGACCCCGAGATCGATGTGCTGCGGTTTGTGAACGAGGATCTCCCCCCCGCGATTGCCTTTTTCGGAAGCGACGATCCATGGAAAAAAGGCTGGGACTCGGCTTTGGCGAAATGGCGCGAGGTCGGCTGCACCTCGATCCAACTCCGCCTTGCCGAGGGAGAGAAACACGGCTTTTTCAACCGCGCTCCCTGGCAGGACGTCACCCTGATCGCAGCAGACCGTTTCCTGACCGGACTCGGCTTGTTGCAGGGGGAACCAACCCTGGCCAATCCCGCGACCGGCGAAGCGTTGAAGAACGGCTGAGCGAAGACCGCGCGTTGCGAGGAAGGGTCTTTGTCAATCTCCTGGCCACGCAAACCTCGTCAGGGGAGGAGGCAAGCGTTTGCGATTTCACGGGAGTTCCTGCGGCTTCCTCGTTTGGCGCAATGTGTGCTTGCTCCTGCGGGTACCGGAACTCTTGGCGGGAGTGTCCCGCTGGGAACGAGGCTTTCCCAAGCCTCGGGCGGTGCATGGGCGGCTGGAAGGGTGGGGGGCGCTTGGGAAAGCACCCCTCCCTGAGGCCGTGAAGATCGCGTACGGGAAACGAGGCGGAAAGTCTGACTGGGACGGTGGTTTTCGCGGGCCTCGGGCGGGGGATGGGCGGCTGGAAGGGTGGGGGGCGCTTGGGAAAGCACCCCTCCCTGAGACCGCGAAGTTCGCGTAAGGGAAACGAGGCGGAATGTCTGACTGGGAAGGGCGCTTTCCCAAGCGCCCCCCACTGTTCCGGTCACCCAATCCCGGGTTTCAGATCCTCTCCAGTCCGATCCCGTGGCTGCCACGTTCTTTGCTTCAAGGGGATCCCTCGGGCGTGGAGCGCGGAAGAGAACAATCCATATGACGATCACGAATAGTCGGCCTACAATGGGGATTCATGGCAGGAAAATCCGGCGAAACGGAGCGGCACGCGCGGCCCGGCTCGGTTCACGTTATTGTGAATCCGGCACTCTCGCGTCGCATTCCCTTGCTCGCGATTTTGAATCAGGCCTTCCGCGATGCGGGGATTCGATGGGATATTTCCATCACCCACGGCCGAGGAGATGGCTCCACCCTGGCGCGAAAGGCGATTGATGAGGGGTTTGAAGTCATTGCTGTCTACGGAGGCGACGGCACCGTGATGGAGGTCGCCGCAGGCCTCCTCGGCACCGACGTGCCGCTGCTCATCCTCGGCGGAGGCACCGGCAATCTCGTGGCCTCGGAATTGCGGCTCCCAACCCACCTCGAAAAGGCCTGCGATCTCGTCTGTGGAAAGGAGTTTTTCACTCGCCGCATCGATGCGGGCATGATGGGCGAGCAGCCTTTCTTCCTCCGGATCGGTTGTGGCATCGAGGTCGGCGTGGTGCAGGAGGCGACCCGGGAAATGAAGGACCAGTTTGGCAAATGGGCCTATGTCTGGGCGGCGATCCGCTTGCTCCAGGAAATCCCCGAAGCCGATTACGAGCTGATTCTCGACGGGCGCGAGTCGATCCATGCCAGCGGAGTCGCCTGTGTCGTGGCCAATGCCGGAACGGTCGGAGTGGGGCGGCTCACGCTCGCTCCGTCCGTCGATGTCTGCGATGGCAAGCTCGACGTCTTCCTTCTGAGGCGGGCCAATATCGAGGGCATCGTGCAGCTCGCAGTGAAGATGACCGGGCTCGACCGGCTCATCAAAGAGGACGAGGTCGCCCTCGACGCTTCGCAGACGGTGACCCATTGGACGGTGGAGACCGTCGAGATCCGGACCAAACCGATCCTCGACATTCAGGTCGATGGCGACGTCATTGCGAGGACCCCGCAGCTCATCCGGGTGATGCCGGCGGCACTGCGGGTCGTCGTGTAGAGTCATCGCGGAACGGTGCGGCAGCCAACGCTGTCCGAGTGGATCTCCTTCAGCACGGAGGTGCCGTCGCCACCGCGCGATCGAGCCCTCCCTCGCCCTGCCCGAAACCACGACTCGCCGCCAAGAAGAATATGGCAATAACAGAAACTACAATAAATTTTATCATTTCCTCCCATGAGAAAGCAATA
>CALDKL010000314.1 GCA_937898895.1 uncultured Verrucomicrobiae bacterium
GGAATCGCGGGAGATGGATTCGCTTGAGTAAAGGACCGATTCATAGAGATCGCGACCAGTGCGAATGCGCCAGATTGTCGTGAGATCGGGACCGATCTGGCCACCCGTCTCGCCGACGCGGTGGCAGACAAGGCAGGCCCCCTTTCCGGAGGTGAAGATCGTTTCCCCTTTGGCGGGATTGGCTTGGGCGAGCCCCTTCACGAGTTCTTCGATACGATCCCCTCGTCCCTCGCGCTCTTTGTCGAGTGCGACGAGGCGAGCCTCGATGGCAGCGAGGGCGGCGGGATGTGTTTCAAACCGCTTCCGGAGGAGAGCGGGCTCGAAATTCGCGATCGCGTTTGAGGCGGTGAGAGCAGCGGCCACGGTCTCGGCCTGGGCGGGCGAGTCAAGGCTGCGGAAGAGGTCGGGAAATGCGCCCCATTCCACCGGACCGAAGGATTTCAGAAGGGGGGCAAGACGGTCGCGTTCCGCACCGGACAGGGTTGCATGGGAGAGGAGGTCAATGGCCGCCGCGCGATGCTCCGCCGGGCCGCCGGGTTCGAGGATTGATGTCACGAGGGCAAAGGCGGATGGATCCAGCGGACCCTTCGGAGCGTTGAGGGCGCGGGCGGCTGCAAGACGGAGCGCAAAGCTGCGTGTTGCATCCGCACAAATCGAGGCAAGGGCGGGCCGAAATGGTTCGCTGCGGCTCGACTCCAGGGCGGCGAGGGCGGCGGCGAGCGTCTCCGGTTTTGCGCCCGGCGCGAGGGCCGTCTCAAACACGGGTTTCCATTCCACCTGGAAGGGAATCCCGGGAGACTGGGCGATCAGCTCCAGGCCGAGAAGTTCGTGTGGCTCGTCTTTCGAAGCGACGAGGCTGGTGAGATAATCGACCATGGGAGGAGAACTCGCGAAAGCCGGCACGAGCCGCCGAAGAATGACGCGACGAGCGTCATTGATCGAGCCGTGCCAGGCGAAAAAGGCATTGGCGAGGGCGGCGTCCCAGTCGTGGTGATTCAGGGCAATCGACAGAGCCGTCTCGCTCAGGACCGGATCCGAGGACTCGAGATGAGGCAGGACGTCGAGGACCTGGAGTTTCGACGATGCCATTCCGTCGAGAGCCCGCAGGGTGCCCGCGATCACGGAGGGGTCCTTTGCTTTGAGTCCTTCCCGGGTGACTTCAAAGTCGTCGATCTCGATGAGCGCGTAGATCAGGGCATGTTCGAGAAAGCGGTCGCCCTTGCATCGACCGAGGCGCCCAGTGATGGCACCGATGGCACGGTATTCTCCCATGCGGCCAAGGGCGGCGGCCGCACAGCGGGCGACGGCGGCCTCGTCGCCGCGCACGATTCCGGCGAGGGCACCGGACACCGTGGCATTGCGTTCGAGTTCGATGGTCCGCTCGGCGGGCTGGTTCGCTGCGACAATCTGCCAGGAGCGGGTGACGGCAATGGCGTTGCAGGCGGCTTGCCGCACCCCCGCATCGGGATCGGTGAGAGCTCCGTGGATGAGATCGGTCGATTCGGAAAACTTCATCCGCGCGAGCGTCCAGATCGCGTTGATCCGCCCGGTCGCATCCACCTGACCGCCGGTGAGGATACGCTCGAGTTCGGGCATGGAGGGTGCTCCGCGCACGGCGAGTTCGGTGATGGCCCGATCGCGAAGCCAGTCTTCGGGGGCGGAGAGAAAATGAGAGACCTGTTCGGCGGTGAGCTTGTTCCAGTCCGGATAGGTGGGTGCGCGGTAGGGTTCGCCCTTCTTCGAGAGACGGTAGATCGTCCCGGCGATCTCTGGTTTGGCGAGCTGCGAGGTGGGGCACCCGATGCGGAACCATCCGCCGGTGTCGACGACAAGAAGATCTCCGTTGCGGTCCTCGAGTACGTCGGTGAGATGAGTGTCCGGTTTGCGGGCTCGGAAGATGGTGGAGGTTTCGCCGCCCCCGAAGGTGGAACCCTCGCGTTGCAGTTTTGTCAGGGTGAGTTCGCCGGTGTTGAAGTGGGTCACGATCCATCCGTCGGCCCATTCCGGACGGAGGGCGCCACTGCGGTAGCGGCACATCCCGGAGACGGCGACATGACCGAAATTGTGCGCATCCGGGAGGAGGTCGCCGGTGCGGCGGAACTCCGCGATGACTTGTCCCTGATCGAAGCGCGGATACACGCCTCCGTGGACCCAGTGGACGAGGACGTCGCCGCGGGGGCGACCGTAGAAGAGATTCACGCTGCCGATGATTTCGCCCTCGTCGGTGAAGTCGATTTCGACCGGATTGTCGAGTCCGCCGCCCGCGAAGGACTCGACCTCGCCTCCGCTCAACTGCGACGACCAGATGCGAGCCGATTTTCCCTGCTCCATGACCTGCCCGGTGTCGCTATCGCGGATGAGAAATCCCTTGCGCCCGTGACACCAGTAGAGCCGCCCGTTGGGATGAAGGAAGGGACCGTGGACGTCGGCGGCATTGCCCGTAAAATCGAATCCGGTGGCGAGTTCCTCGCGCACTTCGGCGCGCCCATCACCGTCTTCGTCGGCGAGACGCCAGAGGCTCGGCGGCGACATGACGTAGAGCGAATCGTAGACCCAGAGTGCTCCCTGGGGAAAGGTCATCTTGTCGGCAAAGAGGGTCGCCTTGTCGAACACCCCGTCCTTGTCGGTGTCCTCCAATCGTTTGATCGAACCCGGCAATACCTTGAGCAGCTCTTCCTTGTTCAGGTTCACCCCGGCGTTTTCCGCGACGTAGAGTCGGCCACGGTCGTCGAAGGTGGCCATCACCGGGAATTTCACGAGGCCTGGTTGGAGCGCGGAGGAAACTGCGATCCCCTCATCGACAGTGGCCTCGACGGTGGCTTCCTGGGCGGTGAGCGGCAGGGCGAAAAGGACGAACGGGAGCAAGCGGAACCGGAGCATCCTGTGAGATTGCCATATCGACTATGGAGCCGCAAGGGAGGGATTCAAGCCATGTCCGGTTCCGATGACGCCACCCATCCGCCACCCGAAACGGCTGGCCCGGAAGGGAGAGGATGGCGGCGCGAAAAGCGGGTGGCGACTTGACGAGGATGGGAGATACTAAGCGGATCAGGAGGGGCCGAGGCTCTGGAAGGATGACAAGGAAGCAATTCACAGAACCGGGGTTCACCGACCGGCCCGTGCATGGCCGGGCTTTTCTCGTGAGCGCAACGGTGATCGGCGGGATGGCCCTGATTCAAATGTTCGCGTTTGTCTTCGCCATTCTGCGTCGTGAATCGGTTCCGCCGCCCGGCATCGTCCCTCTTCCGGAGACGGTCAGCCCGGTCGCTGTGATCTCCCGGAATCCCCCTCCGGAGGCAGAAGCCGCGCCGACGATGCCACCTCCCGCCGTCTCTTCGCCGTCTCCCACTTTGTCGGATGTGGTGGTGAAGGATCCGGTGGCACCTTCCCCGCTGATTCCGGCACCGTCCGAATCCGGACCGAAGTTTTTAGGACCCGCCGGTGAACCCTCCTCGCCCCCTGGCGAATCGCGGGAAACAAACGGTCCTGCGGCTCTCTTTGCTTCCCTTGTCTCCGCAGGAAAGTCGCAGGTGCTCGAAGACGGGATACTCGAGCGACTCCTCGTGACGGGTGCGGAGCTGCGGGCGAGCGGCAACACCCAGGGCGCTCTGCGAAACTTCCGCGAAGTGGAATCGGCCCTGCCCGAGCATCCGCGCGTCCTATCCGAGATCGCGGCGACACTGGGCCTGCTCGGCTTGAAGGACAAACAGCAGGGGTACTGGGAGCGCGTCGAGGCACTCGGTCCGGCGGGAGCGGGACCCTACTTTGCCTTTGCCCTGGAACGGCTTTAGATGTCGGAGGCTGTTGCATCGTCAGACACGAAAGTCGCCTCTGCGAAAACTCCGGAGGAGAACGGCGGAT
>CALDKL010000315.1 GCA_937898895.1 uncultured Verrucomicrobiae bacterium
ACCATGGGCGGTGACGACGAGGGTCGGGATCCGCTCGTGTTCCTCCATCCGGCGGAGCAATGTGAGTCCGTTCTCGTCGGGCAGACCGATGTCGAGAACGAGGGCGTGAAATGGGCCGGACTCCTTGAGAAGGCGACGCGCCTGGGCTGCCGTCGGTGCCAGCTCGCTCGACGCTCCCGCCTGGCGCACCGCTGCGGCGAAGGCGAGGGCGAGGGCTCGCTCGTCTTCGACGATGAGGACTCGAGGTGTGGTGTTCATGTCAGGATGGCGTTCCGGTCCTCACCGGGTCACTTGTTTCCGGCTTCGGGAAGAGACAGCGCACCACGGCACCGCCTTCGGGGGCATTCGCAATCTCGATCCGGCCACCGTGGCCCGACATCACCTCTGTGGCGAGGGTGAGGCCGAGCCCCATGCCGCCTTCGCGCTCGGAGAAAAACGGCTCGCTCCAGCGCAGGAGTGCCTCGGGGGAAAAACCGCGCCCGCCATCGCGCACTTCCAGCACGACAGATTCTCCCGTTTCCTCCACCTCGGCGGACATCGCGCCGCCTTCCGGCATGGCCTGGGCCGCGTTCAGGAAGAGATTGCGCAAGACCTGCTCCACCCGAGGAGCATCGGCGTCGATGACAGCGGATTGCGCCCCCGTCGTTGTCGCCGTGACGCCGGCGTAGGCGATCTGCGGAGCGAGCCGCGTCAGGACGCGGCGGACGAGGACCACGAGATCGTACCGATCCCGCTTCGGCGGAGCCGCCCGCGCCACGAAGAGCCGCTGATTCACCAGGTCCGTGATGCGATCCACCTCCTCGCGGATCAGCGAGAGGGAGCCTTCCTCGTCCCCTTTTCGCTCCGCCGCGAGAAGGTCGGCATGGATCCGGATGGCGGCGGCGGGATTGCGGATCTCATGGGCGAGGCTCGTCGCGACCCGACCGAGCGCGGCCAATCGTTCCGACTGGCGGCGACGCCCGGTTTCTTCGCAAAGCCGACGACGGCTCTCCTCGAGCGAGCGGGCCAATGCGCCGATTTCATCCGCCCGGTCGGTCACCGATGGCGGCAGCGTTTTTGGCGGATCTCGATCCAGATTCGGCAACCAGCGCGTCAGAGTTCTCAGGGGAATCACCAGCCGCCGCGCCACCAGCATGGCCAAACCGGCACCGAGCAGGGCGATGAGCAACGCCGGCAACAATCCGCGACCAAGCGCAAACGAATCCGCCTCGCGCAGGAGCACCAGCGTATCTGTTCCCGAAGGCAACGGTACCTGCACCAACTCCCAGCGACCCTCCCGCAAAATCCGTTCCTCCCCCGCACCGACCCCGCTCAGGGCGGACCGCATTTCCTCCGGCAATCCCGCAACCGACCCCTCGCCATGCCGAAATCCCACCGCAACGCCAAGAACTTCGGAAAGATTCCGCGCAAGCTCCGGGGAGCGAGGCAGGCGCAATCGCTCGACAAATCGCGCATTCGACCTCGCCGTCTCCGTGAACTGCCGCAACGACTCCCGACGATGAAGCACCTCGACCCAGGCCAACATGCCGAGCGTTCCCGCCAGGACAAAGACCGAGAAGGGCACAGCGAGCCGACGGACCAGGCCACCTTTTCCCATCGGAAGGTTCAACATGAACAAAAAATGATCAGAGTTTCCTCAAAAGGGAAGAAAAAAGCAATCCGGTGATCAAACCCTATCCACTCGGGAATTGGAGTCCCTTCAAACCAATTGCCCTTTGCGCCAGTTTCGAAGGAACGCCGAACATCCGTCCTCGAGCAGGTCGAGGACTTTCTCAAATCCTTCAGGGCCTCCGTAGTAGGGATCGGGCACTTCGCGTTCCTCGTGCTGTTCGCAGAAGTCACCGAACAAGACGAGTTTCGCAGTCGGATCTTTCGCCCTGGTCCGCACCCGCTGGAGATCCTCGTGATTGCTCCGGTCCATCGCAAAAATCCAGTCGAACTCCTCGAAATCGGCCGGTTTCACCTGGCGGGCGCGACCCGTCATCGCGATGCCCCGGAGATGCGCCGCCCTCGTCATGCGCTCGTCCGGCGGATTTCCGATGTGGTATCCCGCCGTCCCCGCCGAATCGACTTCGAACTGCGAAACGAGACCTTCGCGTTCGAGCAGGTGATTCATCACATTCTCGCCCGCCGGCGAGCGGCAGATATTGCCGAGACAGACAAAGAGGAGTCTCGTGGGAGCGGACATGGAGAATGGGTCCGTTTGCCCGCATCGGGTGTCAACGGTCAATTCAATGACCCGAAGACTTTTCGAATCCATCCCCATCACCGAAATACGACGGCCCGCCGAATCTCTTTCGACCCGGAGGTGTGGATGCGGTATTCTGGTAACTGGCCCCATGACAGAAATGCGCTTCAATCCGATCACCCTCGACTGGGTCATTCTGGCTCCGGGCCGGGCGCTGAAACCCAACGATTTTCTCCACACGCAGGGAGCGCGACGCGCACGGGCCGCTCATCGAGACGACTGTCCCTTCTGTGTCGGCAATGAATCGCTCGCCGCCCCGGAAACCGCCCGGATTACGGCGGAAGACGGAACGTGGCTCGCGCGGGTCGTGGCCAACAAGTATTCCGCCTTCACCGCCACTGACGACCTGCGGCGGGAATCGCGGGGAACCTTCCGATCGATGGCGGCCGCAGGGGCTCACGAAGTGGTGATCGAACATCCCCGGCACGACCACATCCTCTCCGAGATGGAATCGGCCCAGATCGGCAACATTCTGCGCCTCTATCGCGAGCGTTCGTGCGCCCTCAGAGAACTGCCGTTTGTGGAGAGCATCGTCATCTTCAAGAACCATGGTGTCAGCGCTGGCACCTCGCTGGAGCATGCCCATTCGCAGATCACGGCGACGCCGGTGGTTTCCTCACAGGTCTGCATGCGCCTCCAGGAAGCCCGCCGCTACCACGAGTCACATGGCGGTTGTCTCTACTGCGAGGTGCTTCGCGACGAACTCGCCTCGGGTGAACGCATCGTCGAGGAGGGTGCCCGGTTTGTCGCCTTTCTGCCGTTTGCCGCGCTCTCCCCTTACCATCTCTGGATCTTTCCGCGGCACCACGCGCCTTCCTTCGATCAGATCGGCGATGCGGATCTCGAGGACCTCGCGGGTGTGCTCGGTCGGCAACTGCGACGACTCGCGGCGGCGGCGGGAGACCCCGACTACAATTTCACGATCCGATCCGCTCCGGTGGGGGAGGCGAACTCGTGTTGCTTTCACTGGTATCTCTCCATCGTTCCGCGCTTGAGCCATCTCGCCGGATTCGAACTCGGGAGCGGTTCCTACATCAATACGATGCCTCCCGAACGCTGTGCCGAGCGGATGCGCACGGCTGTAGTGCGGTGGTGAACGTCTTCAGGGGCGGGCGGAGACCTCGCCGCGGTCAGGAGCGGACTTCCGTACCCGCCAGGAGATCCTCCCCTTTTCCGAATCTCGCGAGATTCTCAGTCGTCACCCGAGCGATTTCCGAGAGAGCCTCCTCGGTGAGGAAGCCCTGATGAGAGGTCACGAGGACATTGGAAAAACTGACGAGCCGGGCGAGGTCATCATCCTGCAGGATGTCGTGGGAGAGATCCTCGAAAAAGACTCCTTCTTCGACCTCGTAGACATCGAGTGCAACACCGCCGAGTTTACGCTGTTTGAGTGCCTCGATGAGGGCACCGGTGTCGACGAGGCCGCCCCGACTCGTATTGATGAGGTAGGCACCCTCCTTCATCTTCGTGAGGGCACTCTCCCCGATGAGGTAATGGGTCTCAGGCGTCAGCGGGGTGTGCAGAGAAACCACGTCGCTGTGTCCGAGCAACTCGTCGAGTCCCGTGTAGCGCACTCCCACTTGCGAGGCCCAACTTTCGTCCGGGTAGGGATCGCAGACGAGCACCTCCATTCCGAAACCCTTCAGGATCTGCGCCGTGATCTTCCCGATCTTGCCCGTGCCCACAATGCCGGCGGTGCGCCCGTGCAAATCGAAGCCGACGAGACCATTGAGGGAGAAATTGTGTTCGCGGACGCGATTGTAAGCTCGGTGGATCTTGCGATTGAGGGTGAGGAGCAGGGCTACCGTATGTTCCGCAACGGCGTGGGGTGAGTAGGCCGGGACGCGGACGACACGGAGCCCGAACTCGGCCGCAGCCTTCAGGTCGACCTGGTTGAATCCGGCACAACGCAGGGCAACGAGACGGACTCCCTGCTTCGCGAGGATCGCGAGACAGGCCCGGTCGATCCGGTCGTTCACGAACACACAGACCGCGGGACTGCCTTCCGCGCTTGCAGCGGTGTCGACGGAAAGTCGAAATTCGTGGAAGAGGAATGAAACATCCCGAGCCTCGCCTTCCTTCTGGAAAAAAGGCCGATCATAGGGCTTGGCATCGTAGAAGGGCACCTTCATGAGGCAGACTCGTTCACTTTCACTCGCGATGAGGGTTGTGTGCCGCGGTGGCGAATTCGTTGTCACGTGCGCGGCAGTCAGGGCAACCGGACCCTGCCACGGACCTTTCACCGATGCGAGCAGATTTGGAGGCTGCTCGCTGAAAATATCGGAACGCCAGACTTGGCATTTCCCGCCACCCCCCTCATCATCCGCTTCAGCCAGATTGCACCGCAAGGGAGGCTATGGCAGGTTTTCGCTCCGATGAATTCGACCAATCGACGCCAGTTTCTCCACACCGCCGCCGGAGCCGCCGCTCTCTCGGGACCGATGTTGGCTCCCTGGATCCGAGCCCAGGCAAAAACGAGGAAAACCTATCGCACCGCACTCATTGGCTCCGGCTGGTGGGGCATGAACATCCTCCGCGTCGCCCTCGCCGACGGTTCGGTGGAGGTGGTCGCGCTCTGCGATGTGGACGCCGATGAACTCGAAGTCTCCGCCGACGAGGTCGACGGACTCACCGGAACCCGCCCGAAGATCTACCGCGACTACCGCGAAATGCTCGCAAACGAGAAAATCGAGATCGCGATCATTGCCACGCCCGATCACTGGCACGCCCTTCAGGGCATTGCCTGCATCGAAGCGGGTGCTCACGTCTTTGTCGAAAAACCCACCGGTCACACCCTCCTCGAGAGCCGGGCAATGGTGAAGGCGGCGCGCGCCCATGACCGCACCGTCCAGGTCGGCATGCACCGCCGCATCGGACCCCACCACCTCAGCGGGATGAAGTTTCTCAGAGACGGCGGTGCCGGGACCATCGGCATGGTCCGCGCGTTTGCTCACAGTGCCGGAGGCCCCGAGGCCCCCACTGAAAACAGTCCCGTACCGGAAAATCTCGATTGGGATCTCTACTGCGGCCCGGCTCCCCTGCGGCCCTTCAACAAGCGCATCCACCCCGGAGGATTCCGGAATTATCTCGACTTCGCCAACGGCATCCTCGGCGATTGGGGAGTCCACTGGCTCGACCAGATCCTCTGGTGGT
This sequence comes from uncultured Verrucomicrobiae bacterium, assembly GCA_937898895.1. Lineage (GTDB taxonomy): Bacteria > Verrucomicrobiota > Verrucomicrobiia > Verrucomicrobiales > DEV007 > Arctic95D-9. Next base: position 5,402 of record CALDKL010000315.1, read on the forward strand.
CGGAGGAGAAACATCCGAGAACGATCCACTCCGCCGGCGGACGCCCGGTGAAGGGCCCCGTGGTGCTCAATGAGAAGGAACAGACCTCGGATGCACCCGACCACCAGGTGGTGACCTACGAATTCGAATCCTTCACCGCCGTCTGGGAGCACCGCCGCTTCGCCGGAAACGCGGCGGAAAAGGCCGCGGTGGGGTGTTACTTCTACGGATCAAAAGGGATCTTCCACATGGGCTGGAGAGACGGCTGGACCTTTTACCCCGCCGACGGCAAGACCCCTGTCGTACACCAGGACCCGAAGTTCGACGATGAGAAGGACGGTCACAACGTGCCTCCTCTCTGGCGAGACTTCATCGAGTCGATCGAGGCAAAGCGCCACCCTGTCGCCGACGTCGAAATCGGGCACCTCGCCACGAATCTGAGTCTGTTAGGAATGATCAGTCAGAAGCTCGGCCGCAGCGTGAAATGGGACGGACCGAGTGAACGCTTCCCTGGCGATGACGAGGCAAATGCCCTGCTCCGACGCGACTACCGGGCTCCCTGGGAGTATCCGGCCTGATCGATCTCAGACCCGTTTCAGGACCGTGTCGACGCGCCAGTTTTTGTCATCCTTCTCGGGATGGTCAAGGGTGTAGTGCAAGCCTCGGCTCTCCTTTCGGTTCGCGGCGGACTCGACGATGAGGGAGGCCGTCTCGACGAGATTGCGCAGTTCGAGCAGCTCCGAGGTGACACGAAAATTCCAGTAAAACTCCTGCACTTCCTGCTTCAGATTGCGCAGTCGCGTCGCCGCGCGGAGAAGGCGTTTGTCGGTGCGGACGATGGAGACATAATCCCACATGAGGCGGCGGATCTCGTCCCAGTTGTGGTAGATCACGACGAGTTCATCCACGTCGGAGGCATCGCCCGACTCCCACTCGGGCAAGGCGAGCGTCTCCCCTTTCGTGCCCGGCGGCTGTTTGGCGAGACAGTCGCGCAGCGCGAGGTCCGAAACGACGACTCCCTCCAGGAGAGAATTGCTGGCCAGCCGATTCGCCCCATGCAGGCCGGTACAGGCCACTTCGCCCACGGCCCAGAGGCCCGGCAGAGATGTCGCTCCGTTCACATCCGTACGCACGCCGCCGCATTGGTAGTGGGCCGCAGGCACGACCGGGATCGGCTGTTTCGTAATGTCGAGATCCACCGCGAGACAGGTCTCGTAAATGTTCGGAAACCGTTCCCGAACGAAGTCGGCAGGTTTGTGAGTGATGTCGAGAAAAACACAGGGGCCTCCCGTCTTCTTGATTTCTCGGTCAATGGCGCGGGCGACGATGTCGCGTGGAGCGAGCGATCCGCGCGAATCGTAGTCGGACATGAAGGGCCGACCGTGTTTGTCGATCAACTCCGCCCCCTCCCCGCGCATCGCTTCGGTCACGAGGAAGGATTTGAGTTCGTGATGATAGAGGCAGGTGGGATGGAATTGAATGAATTCCATGTTCGCGATCTCGCAGCCAGCCCGCCACGCCATCGCCACGCCGTCGCCGGTCGCCACATCCGGATTGGTCGTGTAGAGATAGACCCGTCCGCTGCCACCCGTACAGAGGAGAACGCGATCCGAGCGCAGCGTGACGACCTCGCCGCCGACCTCGTCGAACACGTAGAGACCGACGCAGCGAGGAGATGCGCCTGCCGTGATTCTCGCCGTCGTGATCAGGTCGATTGCGAAA
>CALDKL010000316.1 GCA_937898895.1 uncultured Verrucomicrobiae bacterium
AGCCAGCCCTTTCGGGCGAGGCGAATGCCAAAGGCGAGATAGCCGAGTTGGCCTGTGCGGTGGGCATCGGGATTGATGGCGCACTTCACTCCTCGGGAAACAGCGTATTTCCACCAGCGCCAGTCCAGGTCGAGCCGCCAGGGGTTGCAGTTCAGTTCAATGAGGGTGCCGGATCCGGCGCAGGCCTCGATCACTGCCGGGATGTCGACGGCGTAAGGCTCGCGCTCGAGGAGGAGGCGGCCGGTGAGGTGTCCCAGCATGGTCACCCTGGGATGATTCACGGCACGCACGATGCGTTCGGTCATGGCTGCCTCGGGGAGGGTCATTGCGTTGTGGACACTCGCCACGACATAATCGAGTTCGCCGAGGAGGTCGTCTGCGAAATCGAGACTTCCCTCCTTGAGGATGTCCACTTCACAGCCGGCGAGCAGGCGGAATTTCACCCCTTCGTCGCGAAAGCGGCCGTTCAACTCCCGGATTTCGGAGATTTGTCGGAGCAGTCTCTTCTCATCGAGTCCGTTTGCCTGAAAGGAACTCTTCGAATGGTCGGCGATACCGAGATACTGCAGACCGAGTTCGATCGCGGCGGCCGCCATTTCCTCGAGCGTGTTTTTTCCGTCGCTCGCGACGGTGTGGTTGTGAAAGGTGCCGCGCAGGTTTTCGAGTTCAATCAGTCGCGGCAGGCTGCCCCCGGCGGCAGCCTCGATTTCTCCGGTGTTTTCGCGCAGTTCGGGCGGGATGAAGTCGAGCCCGAGAAAGCGATAGAGCCCCGCCTCGTTCTCGAAGACGGGCGGCTCAGAGGCACCCGATCCCTCCCGTGGCGCCAGGCGGTATTCGTTGAGGGTGTAGCCGAGATCCTGGGCGCGGCTGCGGAGGACGACGTTGTGTTCCTTGCTGCCGGTGAAATAGAGAAGGGCGCAGGCAAATTCGGCATTCGAGACGGCACGCAGGTCCACCTGGAGTCCCGACGGGAGGTTGATGCTCGCTTTCGTCGGACCGTGGGCAAGGACGCGGGCGGTCCATGACTGGGAAACGAACCAGTCGATCACGCTCTCCGGATGCGCGGTGGCGATGAGGAGATCGAGATCATGCACCGTTTCCTTTGCCCGCCGATAGCTTCCCGCCGCCTCGACGCGGAGGCAGTCGGGGTGTTCGCGCAGGGCGGCGAGCATGGTTTCGACGGGCGCGGCGACATCGCCGAGACGAAACCGTTCCGCGTTGCTTTCGCGGAAGGAGATCGCCTCGAGGATCTTCTCTTCGGACTTCGCTCCGAAACCGGGGAGCTTCCCGACTTCGCGTCTGAGGCAGAGTTCCTTGAGTTTGGCCACCGAATCAACTCCGAGAGTCTCGTGTAGGACCTTGATTTTCTTGGGGCCGAGACCCTGGATCTCGAAGAGTTCGAAGAGCCCCGGGGGGAATTCTGCCTTCAGTTTCTCGTGAAAGGCAAGTCGTCCGGTCGTGGCCAATTCATGGAGCTTCTGCCGCAAGGCCTCGCCGATGCCTTTGATGCCATCGAGCTTTTCCTCTCGTGCCAGCGCGACGATGTCACCGGGGAACTGCGAGACGGTCTCTGCTCCGCTTCGGTAGGCTCGAATCTTGAAGGGATTCTCCCCTTTCAGTTCGAGGAGCAGGGCGATCTCCTCGAGAGTGTCGGCGAGGGTTTCTCGGGTCATGGGCGTGGTGCATCCTAACGTCGTCCCACCGGGAGAGTCAAACCGCTTGCCGGATTCATGGACTTCCGCCATTGTATTCCGTGACCGAGGCGACACCGATCCCGCATCCCGAATGGGAGAACCTGCGCGCTACGCGGGATGCCCTGCTCGTCGAGATGGCCGCCACCGTCGTAGAACTCCATGCGATGGAGGACTCGCGAATCGTCATCCTCGGACGGTATGCCGCCGCCTTCGGCGACCGCCTCGTCCGGCTCGGTGCCATCGAGATCGAGGCGGCGCGCCTGAAACGGGAAACCGAACTGGTCCAGGCTGCGTTGAATGCGGGGGAGGACGTCGATTTCGACGCCATCGAGGAAACCTTGCGAGAGGAATTCGCCGAGTGGCAGGTGAAACTCATGGATCAGGCCCGGCAACTCGCCGATCATCGTGAGGTCCTCGCTCATCTCCTCGATCCCGCCGAAGCGGAGTGCATCCGCAAGATCTTCCGCATCCTCGTTCGTCGGCTCCATCCCGACCTCCATCCCGATCCTTCTGCGCAGGATGCGGAGATGTGGCATCGCGTCCTGGCGGCCTACGAGGGCAACGATCTCGATGAACTCAACGCGCTCGAACTCATCACCCGGGTCGCCGCAGTCGATCCTCCCGCCGGAGACGGTGATGCCATCGCCATGTTGCTGGATGAGATCGCCACGCGGCGGATGCAGCTTCGTCGGCTGCTCGATCGGCTCAGTGCGATGAGGAGCCAGTGGCCATTCGACCAACTTCCTGTGCTCGATGACGAGGGAGCCGTCGCGACGCGTCAGGCGGAACTCGATGGACGTATCGCCGAGGCCACGGCATTGCGGGACGCGCGAAAGCGCTGGCTCGACGGCCTCCTCGGGAATTGAGTGTTGGAACCATGTCCGGATATTTCCTCACGGCCTTTGAGCAGCAGCAACTCGCGATGCTCCATGCCCATCTCTTCGACGGTGGCGGACTCGTTGCGCCGTTTGCCAGCGAGATCTTTCTGATCGAAACGCACATCGCGGGGACCTCGCATGTGCCCGCTCGCGAGATCGAACCGGACCTTTTCGTCGGCAGCCTTCTCGTGATGCGGCGCGAGCCGAAGAACCGGTACGATTCCCTCGCCATTCTCATCCTCACGGAGGAGGGGCGGAAAATCGGCTATGTCCCGCGGGACCGGAACGAGATCCTCGCCCGTCTCATGGATGCGGGAAAGTTCCTCTTTGCCCGGCTCGAGTCGAAGCGGTGGAAGGGCGATTGGCTGTATGTCTCGGCACGGGTGTTTCTACGGGACCTGTGAGCGTATCGCATGAGGGGTGTTGGAAGGAGCGCATCGTTTTCACTATTTTCAGACAGGCCCTTGAAGTGGGGTGGATACCGCCTTCCCGAAAAAGAATACAA
>CALDKL010000317.1 GCA_937898895.1 uncultured Verrucomicrobiae bacterium
TTGTGGCCAAGCTCGACGAGAGCGGCCTCCGCGATAACACGCTCGTCTTTTTCACGAGCGACAACGGACCTGCCATCACCGTGCAACATCCCTACGGATCCTCCGGCGGCCTTCGCGACAAAAAAGGATCGCTCTGGGAGGGCGGTATCCGCGTTCCCGGCATTCTCCGCTGGCCCGGACACGCCGTCGCCGGAATCACCTGTGAGGAGCCGATCAGCGGCGTCGACCTGCTGCCCACGTTCTGTTCTGTCGCCGGGATCAAACCGCCATCCGACCGCGCCCTCGACGGCGCAGACTGGCTGCCGCTGCTCAAAGGCGGCAAGGTTGCACGCACAACGCCGCTCTATTGGCATTTCAACCGAGCCTCAGGAGACCCAAAAGTGGCCATGCGAGACGGCGACTGGAAGATCCTCGCGACCCTCGACCAACCGTCGATGTGCGGCAATGACATCACGGAGCAAGAAGAAAGGCAATTCAAGGAGGCCCGCCTCGAGCGCTTTTTCCTGTACAATCTGCGTTCGGATCCCGCCGAGACCACCGACCTCGCCACCGTCGAATCCGCGAAATTGTCGGAGTTGAAAACGCTGCTCGAGGCGAAGGTGGCCGAGGTCACGGCGGAGTCCCCGATCTGGCCCGCCTGGACCTTCACGGGTGCCGAAGGCAGGAAGATCATCTGGCCCGACTACGTCCGGAAGGGAAAGGCGAAAGCCAGGGACGGGAAAAAATAAACCATCCCACCGCCGAGGCTCGGGAGCCGTCTCGGCGGGAAGGGGATTGTTTCCGAGACCGTCGATCTCGTTCCGTTTCCGAAGGAATCCTGCCGGGAGGCTCCGCTCACCTCACAGATCCACCATTTTCCCCGTCCGGAAAGCCTCGTCGGCGGCGAGGACGATGCGCAGACTGTTGACTGCGTCTTCCATGTGGTCGGAAAGATCGACGTCATGGCGGATCGCGTTGAGAAAGACCTCCTGTTCGCGAAAACACAGTCCGTCGTGATCAGGCTCGTCGGCGCAATCGAGAATCTCGTCGGCCTTCGCGAACCTGCCGTCGGCCCCGAGTGCGGCGTGGTGAACCTTCAGGGCTGCCGCCTTCGAATGCGAATCGATATTGTCGCTCGATGCTTCGCCCTCCTTCACCCCCGAGATGCTGACGCTGCCTTTCGGACCGACGACATCCTTCACGAAATAGGCAACTTCGCTCATCATTGGTCCCCAGCCGGCCTCGTACCATCCGACTGAACCATCCGCGAAGGTGACCTGGAGTTGGCCGTAGTTGTACATCCCTTCCACGAGTTCCTCAGTGAGACGGGCTCCAATCGCGCTGACACGCACCGGCTTCGAGCGAGCCATCTGGCACATCACATCGACATAGTGGACGCCACAATCGACGATGGGCGACATGGAATTCATCAGCATGCGATGGGTGTGCCACATCTCGCCGGAAGACTGCTGGTTCAGATTCATTCGCATCACGAGCGGTTTGCCGAGGGTCTGTGCCACCTCGATGAAGCGAGCCCAGGTCGGATGCACGCGAAGGATGTAACCGATGACGAGCTTGCGTTGCGAGGCTTTCGCGGCATCGACGATCTCCTGAGCCTCGGCCACGGTGCCGGCGATGGGTTTTTCGAGGAACACGTGACATCCTGCGGCAAAGGCCTTTTTGGTGAAGTCGGCGTGGGTATCGGGATAGGTGTTGATCGAGACGGCGTCGGGTTTGGTGGCGGCGAGTGCATCCTCGTAGTTGGAGAATTGCGGATACTCGGCACCGAGAGCATCGAGCAGGTCGCGACGCGAGGCTTCACCACGCGAGACGACACCGACAATTTCAAAACCCTCCATGGCATGATAGGCCTTGGCGTGGGATTTGCCCATGTGGCCGCAGCCAACGACGAGGATTCGAACAGGAGAAGGAGAAGACATGTGGTGGGGTTGGTTTGATGGGGTTTGAAAATCGGGGAAAGAACCGAAAAGGTCGAGGCGATCAACCCAGCATGATGCGTTCGGTGATACGGCGGATTTTCTCCTGCCCGAGTCCGGGGACGCGGTCGAGGTCGGCGAAGGTTTCGTAGGGGCGATGGTCAATGAGGATCTGGGCCATCTTTGGACCGATCCCGGGGAGAGTCTGGAGTTCCTCGAGACTGGCATGGTTGAGATCGACGATGGGGCCCTCGGGCTCGCAGTTCTCGTATTCCGGCCAGGGATCCCGCTTTGGTTCTTCCGGGATGGTGTCGGAGGCGTCCTCCGGCGTCAGGTCTTCGGGCTCGGCATGGTCACTCTCCAGGTCATGCGGGTGAGCGTCGTCGTGCCAGTAGTGGCCGTCGGCGTGCCAGCTCTCGTCGTGATTGGTGTGTTCGTCCCCGTGGAAACTGTCGCGGGCGACGTGCTCGTTTTCCTCCTGATAAAGATGGCCGTGGTCGCGCTCGTACTGCTCGATCTCGGCCCTGTGCATCTCGGCCTTTTCCTCCTCGGTCAATTCCGCAGCCGGTTTCAGGGACAGTTTTCCGAGGCGGTCTTTACGTTCCTCTTCTTCGGATCGCTCCCGCTTTTCCCGGGCTCGTTCCATGATCGAGGCGA
>CALDKL010000318.1 GCA_937898895.1 uncultured Verrucomicrobiae bacterium
ATCGGTCGTGGCCGGTGCCGACGCCATTCTACTCATTGTCGCGGCCCTCGAGCAGGAGGAGCTTCTCCGCCTCCTCGACACCGCCGGAAATTGCCAGCTCGATGTCCTCGTCGAGGTCCACGATCTGGAGGAGATGGATCGGGCAATCGACAGCGGTGCCCGACTCATCGGGATCAACAATCGCAATCTCCGCACCTTCCAGGTCGATCTCTCGACGACGGAACGACTCAGCGAGGAAGTCGGTCCGGATCACATCCTCGTGAGCGAAAGTGGCATTTTCTCCGGCGCGGACACCTCGCGCATCCGCTCCTGGGGTGCCGACGCCGTTCTCGTGGGTGAAGCCCTCATGCGGGCTCCCGACAAGATCGCCAAGATGACCGAATTGAAGAGCGGATCCTCTCTTGCCTGACCCGGAGCGAATTGCGTGACCTGCAAGTGGAACTTGACTGGAGAGACCCTTTTGTGCGAAGAACGGTCGGACCACTATGAAATGCCTTTCCTTTCTTTTCGCCCTCGCGTTACTCACCTCTCTGCTCGCCTCCTGCACACCTGCCCGCCGCGCGGGGATGGGCTACGGCTACCGTCCCTACGGCATCTATTCCTCCTCGGTCTATGATGACGCTCCGGGCGGCTGGGATGTGTATCGCAGCCGAGGGGGTCACACCCGGTTGAAATACACGGAGTGACGGACTCGGATATTCCCCCCGCCCCAGTTCCATAGGTCACGCAATTTCGGATCACAAAGCTCTTGCCGGAGCGCAATCTTGGGATTAAGTCTCATTCTCTCTGGTATGGCAGACTGCGGGCCGAATTTGCTTGGCCGAAGATCGCGGACTGTCCACACTGCGATTTATGAAAGGAAATTCAGACGTCATCAACGCCCTCAACGCGGGGCTCACCATCGAACTCACGGCCATCAACCAGTACTTCATCTGCTCGAAGATGTGCAAGAACTGGGGGCTCAACAAACTCGCCTCCCATTTCTACGCGGAGTCGATCGAGGAGATGAAACACGCCGAGGAGGTCATCGATCGCATTCTTTATCTCGACGGGGTGCCCGAGATTGCCCGTTATGACAAGATTCTGGTCGGAGACAATCCGAAGCAGCAGATCCTCGACAGTCTCACTCTCGAAACCAAGGGAGTCGCCACCTACAATGTCGGCGTGAAACTCTGCCTCGAAGTCGGCGACTCGGGCAGTCGCGACCTCATGGAGCGGATGGTCGTCGAATCGGAAAACAGCGTCGACTGGGCCGAGACCCAGCTTGATCTCATCCAGCGCATCAGCCTCGAGCGTTATCTC
>CALDKL010000319.1 GCA_937898895.1 uncultured Verrucomicrobiae bacterium
CAGGAGGGGATCACTCTCGTGACCTTTGTTCCCTTTGCGGTTTTCTATCTGAAGGAACCGTTCAAACTCGACTATCTATGGGCCGGCCTCTGCATCCTCGGGGCAGTCTATTTTGTGTTCCGCGGGGAAATGGGAGCGTCGGCAGCGGGGGGATGACGGGACAGCTCCGGAGGAAAATCAAACGTCGCGGTTTGCTTGCGTTTTCGTTGACCGGGTTGAGGGTGGCGGTCCAAAAATGGGAGAGGGAGATTCCAGCAATCGCGAACCGGTTGATGTCGAAACCATTCTCGAGGCGCTCGAGAGTGGTGAGGCGGATCGCATTGCGGCGATGGCAAAGGAGGCGCATCCGGGAGATGTCGAGGTCGCCTTCGAGCGTCTCGGAGATGAGGAACGCGAGGAGGTGCTCGATCAGTTGCCCGCCGAGGTGCTTTCGGTCTGGGCCGACTACCTGCCTGCCTCGGATGTGGAGCATCGGCTCAACACGATGCACGAGGAGGATCGCCGCGAGGTGCTCGAGTCGCTCTCCGATGACGAACTCGCTGACTTTCTCCAGGAGGTCGATGAGGAAGACCGCTCACAGTACATCAACTTGCTCGACGAGGAGACGCGCCAGGTTTCGGAAGACCTCCTGAAATATCCCGAAGAGACTGCGGGCGGCCGTATGACCAAGGCCGTAGCCATGGTCCGGGAGAATCTGACCGTGAGAGAGGCCCTCGAACAACTCAGGGAGATCCGGGAGGAGGCGGAACTCCTCAGTCGCATTTTTGTGGTCGACGAGGAGCGCAGGCTCCTCGGAAAACTGCGCTTGCGCGATCTCGCCTTCAGCAGTCGGGACACTCCGATCCGCGAGCTGATGGACTCGGATCAGAGTTCGATCGGGGCCATGGCCGACCAGGAGGAAGCCGCCCAAAGGATCGCTCGCTACGACCTCATGGCCCTGCCGGTGATCGATGACGAGGGGCGGCTCCTCGGGGTCATCACCCACGACGATGCGCTCGAGATCCTCGAAGAAGAATCGACCGAGGACATGGAACGCATCTCGGGGATCGGCGGTCAGAGCGATCTGGCTTACCTCCAGACATCGGCGGTGACACACTTCCGGCGGCGCTTCGGATGGGTCCTCATCCTCGCGTTCCTCGCGCTTTCCTCGGGCTTCGTGCTGCACAGCCACGAGGCGGTCCTGACTCACTTCTACGTGCTCTCGATCTACCTGCCCATGGTCGTCGCGGCCGGGGGCAATACCGGGACGCAGTCGGCCACGATGGTGATTCGCGCGATGTCGCTCGGGGAACTCGACACGAGGGAGTTCGGGCGTGTCATCTGGAAAGAGGCGCGAATTGGCGTTTTGTTAGGGACGATCCTCGGATTCTGTGTGGCGCTGCAGATCCGCTTTTTCCTTCCGGAGTCCATGATCGGGAGTTCGCTCAAACCGCTTTCGGTCGCTCTCGTCGTGGGGATCGCCCTGATGGCCCAGGTCCTTACGTCGACTCTGATTGGGGCGGCTTTGCCCATCGTGGCCAAGAAGCTGAAGTTGGATCCGGCGGTCGTGGCTTCGCCCGCGATCACCACGGTGGTCGACGTGAGTGGGTCGCTGATCTACTTCGGACTGGCTGGGGCGATCTTTGGCTGAGGGGTGGGCTACGGTCTCATGGTGGTCTCTATCCGGGCGAGGGCATCGAGGAAATCGCCATGTCGTGTCGCGTCGTAGGGCACGGAAAGGAATCCGGCGGCTTCACCGGCGGCACAGTTCGCGGCAATGTCGTCGATGTAGACGGTTCGGGCCGGATCGAGCGATAGGTCGGATTTGGCCCGCTCGTAGATGGCGGGGTCGGGTTTCATCAGCCCGATCTCGTGCGAGTAGATTCTGCCGTCGAAAATTCCGAAGATGGGATAGCGTGCCTCGAAAAAAGGAGCGTGGATCGCGTTGGTGTTCGAGAGCAGGTAGAGTGGAAAGCCCTCCGACTGGAGCGAGGTGAGGAAGGCTGCCATTGGCTCGTTCAATTCGAAGATGTCAGCAAAGAGGGCGTGGAATTGTTCCGGGGTGCCCCGGTAGCCAATCCGGGCAGAGGCTTCGGCAATGAAGTCGGCAGGAGAAAGATGCCCGAGTTCGAGAGCGATCGTCAGGGGGGACACGAGGGCGAGGATTTCCTCGGCTGACACGGCAGCGTCCCTCGCCAGGTTTCGGGCCGAGATCCGAAAATCAAAGGTGATAATGACATTTCCGATATCGAAGAGGTAGGCGTCGGGCATGGGCATGGGGAGCGGGGGTTCCGGTGGGATGGCAGAGGATATCTCAGCGTTTGCCTCGTGGTCGATGGGGGCGTCTTCCTGCTCCTGAGCGCATTGCCTGCCAGAGTCCAAAGGCAAGCACGAGGGCGAGGATGACGCCGAGGGAGTTCCCATTGGTGAAGGACCACAAGGCGAGGGCAAGGCAGACAAGAGCGAAGGCGGAGATGACGAAACATTTCATCACCGTCGGGATGAGAAGAAACGCAAAGAGGGCACGGATGAGCTTGCCGAAGAAATTTTGGGTGTCGCTCCGGTACCAGCCGAGGTGCGCCGTGAAGGTAAAAAAGAGGCCGATCATCCCCAGTAGCACAAAAAAGGGCGGCACAAACAGAACGACAAGGTGCGAGACCGGTTCCCGTTCCAGGATGCTGTCGTCGGGATCGCGGGGATTCACGAGCACTTCGATTGAGTTTCCTGCGGGGAATTGGGCGAGCTTTTCCTCGGCGTAGGCGAGATCGTTGGTGGAGATTCGGGCGATGCCGAGACCTTCGCCGGTTCGCCTGGATCCCGCCGCTTCGTAGGTCCAGACGAAGTGAGGTCTCACGGTGCGCCCTCCCCGTGCTGAATTCGTCGAAACGAGTTCGCCCGAGACGATTTCGCCGGGCACTTGTTCCCAGGAGGCGGACTGATACCAGCGGAGGAGGTTGGGGCCGAAAACAGAGGTGCCGATGAGTCCGAGGAGGAGAAAGATTCCACCGAGGAACCAACCGAGGATCGAGGGAAGATTGCGGGAGGATATCATGGGCGATGGGGAACGGATTTTATCTGCTTCCGATGAAACGACATCGTGGGAAGGATACACCCCGGAACGCCATTCGTCCTCTTTCACGAGAACCTGTCATTTCTCTGACAGGCGGCGGTCGGGGCGAAGACGTGGAGGGGAGAGGATCGGTGGTTCCCTACTTGTGAAATGGAAGATTGCATCGAATTTTCGATCAGGAATGGATGCGGAACCCGTGCGAATCCCAACGATAAGGAAGCGGACCTCCTGGGTCGCCTGTGCCCTGCTTGCGCTCGCTGGATCGCTGTCTGCGGAAACGCCGGGGACCTCTGTTTTTCTAGCGGGCCGGACTGTGGAATATGTTCCTGGAACGCTGCCGTTGATTGTCGCGGCACCGCACGGAGGTCGGCTGGAACCGAGCGACATTCCCGACCGGAAGGAAGGGGTTCTCGTCCGTGATGCCGAGACGGATCTGCTTGCCCTTGCGCTTGCCGAGGCAATCTACCGACGTGCCGGAGCGAGGCCCCATCTGGTTCTTTGTCATCTGAAGCGGAACAAGGTCGACTGCAATCGCGATGCCCTCGTCGGCACCGGCGGAAACGCGAAGGCTCTTGCGACCTGGAGCGCATTCCACGAGGCCATCGAAAGGGCGCGGGAGGCTGCCGGTAGCGGGCTCTTTCTGGATCTGCACGGGCATTCCCATGAAATTGCGAGAGTCGAGTTTGGGTATCTCCTCAGTGCGGAGCAATTGCAAAAGACTGGAGCGGCGTTCGAGGCACTGGCCGCCTCATCGAGCCTCGCGAATCTGGCGGGGCGAGCAGGGAGTTCCTTCGAGAACCTCCTGCGCGGGCGGGAAAGTTTGGGCGGTTTGTTAGAGTCGTCCGGATACGACGCGGTGCCGTCTCCGAAGACGCTGCATCCCGGCGACGAGCCCTACTTTCGGGGCGGCTACAACACAGCGCGATATCGGACGGGTGGGGTTGCGGACGGCTTCTTTTCTCTCCAGGTGGAATGTCCCCGGCCCGGCGTGCGCGATACGCCCGGAAACCGACGTCGTTTTGCCGAGGCCCTCGCGGAGGCAATCGATCTCTGGCTCGAGAAACAGGCGGGCATCCGGCTCCGCGAGGAGGGACGGGGAATGCGCAAGGGCGGGAGCGAATGAGGGGAATCGGAGTTTGCCGGGCAGACGGATTCTTTCTATCTTGTGAAATCCATGCATCGCTCGCTCTCTTCTCGTTGGCTGGTTCTGAATCTCGTTTCGATGGCGGCAGTCAGCGTCGCGCAAAATCGTCCCGTGCAGAATCCTCTCTGGGATGAGCTGTCACAGAAGTGGACGGCAAAGGATTTCGCCGGGGCCGAGGCGGCGGCGGGAAAACTCGTCGAAGCACTGCAACCGTCGGCGAAGGACTTTTCTCTCGGCGTGCAGTTGAACTCAGCCCTGCACAACCGTGCTTCACTGCGATACAATCGGGGTGACTTTGCGGGAGCGGAGGCGGATCTGCTCGCGAGTGTGGAGCAGGCCAAAGCAATCGGATTGCCCCCCGGCCTGCCTCCGCAATCGGCGCCGACGATGCAGGCGATGGTCGATGATCGAGTCCGCCTCAGCCTGCGCGGGCTGATCAATTTTTACCTCGCTGCGGGCGACCTCGAGCGGGCGAGCAAGGCCTTTGAGGAAGCGGACGCGATCCAGCCTCTCTGGAAGCGGCAGGCGGACGACAATCCGGCGATCGGATACCAGGTCCTCGCCGCCGAAGTCTCCTCAATGGAAGGATCGTTCCGCCGGGCCACGGGCGATTATGCGAAAGCAACCGAGGCGATCGTGTCCCGGCTCGAGGAAATCGACGGGGCGTGGGCGAAGGTGCTCAAGCTCCAGGGTGGCGTGGAGAATGATTTCTCCGACCAACTCAAGATGAACTGGCTCCGAGGTCGATCCAACTTGCTCATGGAGCTGGCCGAGGTCGCCAGCCTGCGGGAGCAGCACGAGGAGGCGGTCGGATTTTGCGAGGAGGCGCGAAAGGCGGCCCTCGAGATGCTGCCGCTCTATCGGAAGTGGGCCGAGACGACCATCAAGACGAATCCCGCAATGCCCGCCGAGACGATTCGGAAAACCCTTGAGGGTGTCGAGATCAACACGAATTATCTCATCTACGAGCGGGCCGCTCGTGTCTTCCGCGCCGCCGGCCGAGAGCGGGCTGCCCTTGACCTGATGCTCGAGGGACTGGCCAGACGGGGGGAGGATTCCTCGCCGCAGCGATTTCTCACCCTCGAATACAACGTGATCCGTCCTGAGGAAAGCCTCCGCCTCATCGGCGACCTCCGTGCCATCCTCGGCGAGCGGGCCGAGGCCAGGGCCGCCTACGACAAGGCCATTGCCCTAACCAAACAACATTATCCGGAAGGCCACCCCGCGCTTCTCGATATCGAGGAGAGTCGTGCCTTGCTCGCCCAGGCAGAGGGAGACACGGTGACCGCGAAGGGGATCGCGTCCTCCGTTCTCGAGGGGCGTATGGCGAACCTCGGCGAGGTTCTTGCCTTTGGTGACGAGGCCCTGCGGCTTTCCTATCGGTCATCGGTGGACCTCTGGAGCCTCCATGCCAGCCTCGGCCTGACGGATGCACTCGCCGAGCTTGTCCTGAGAACAAAAGGCATCGTGCTCGAGTCTCTCCTCGAGGATCGGGGCATCGCGGCGCGGGCGAGCGATCCGAAGCTCGCCGCTGCCCTGGAGGAACTCGGAGTGCTGCGCCGTCGCCTCATGGAATCCCTTCTCGGCGGAGCCAAGAGCGGGGATACGACCGTCGCAGAACTCAAGGCACGGATCAGCAAGATCGAGACAAGCCTGAAGGCAGGGGAAGGGGATCGACCGGATCGCGGAGGAGCCCGCGAGGCGGTAACGACCCGTGTGGAGGAGGTCGTCGCGGCTCTTCCTCCGGGCGGTGCCCTCGTGGAATTCATCCGCTACCGCGAGTTCAGTGCTCCGGGGCGTTTTGAGCCGCGATACGGAGCCATCGTGGTGAAGGGAGGCGCGGCACCGATCTTTGTGAAACTCGATACCGCCGCCGCGATTGAGGAAGGAATGGCGATCTATGCCCGCGCCGTGCGGATCAACGCACCCGATGCGGAAATGCAGGCCTTTCTCGCCCAGCTGGGAAAAAGCGTCTGGGATCCGATCGTGCCTCATCTGCCCGCTGCCGGATCGCCGGTAATTCTCTCGCCCGACGGAGACCTGAATTTTCTCTCCTTTGCGACGTTGCTCGCTCCGGATGGACGTTTCGTCGGCGAAGTGTGGCCGCTCACCTATGTTTCGTCGGGTCGCGACCTCCTTCGCGAGACTCGCCCGACTCGTGAGAAGTCGATGGAGATCATTGCGAACCCCGATTTTCAAAAGCCGAGCGGTGCTGCCCTCGCTGCCGCCCGGGACTTCGGCACTGCGGCGGCGGTGTCGATGCGGGGTGTGCTGGGGCGTATCGGTCTGTCTCCTCTTCCCGGAACCAAGGCCGAGGAGGCCGCCCTGCGTCGCCTCGTTGAAGAACAGTGGCACTGGCCAATCGTCAGTCACCTCGAAGCCACTGCGACGGAGGGTGCGGTCAATGCGGTGAAATCTCCCGGAGTCCTGCACCTCGCCACCCATGGATTCTATCTGCCGAGAACCGGCCGCACCGATGCCCTGCAACGCGCCACGGCCTACTGGCTGAGCGCAGGAGGCGAGGGACGGGCCGCTCCGCTCGAGAGTTTTTCCGACGTGATTCTCGACAACCCCATGCACCGGAGCGGCATCGCCCTCGCCGGAGCCGAGGCGACCCTGAAGGAATGGGGGGCCGGGCGCATCCTCGACACCACCAATGACGGGATTCTTACGGCTGAGGAAATGGCACGACTCGATCTCAGCGGCACCTGGTTGGTGGTCTTGTCGGCCTGCGAGACCGGCCTGGGCGAGTCGCGGTCCGGAGAAGGCGTCCTCGGGATGCGGCGGGGGCTGATCGAGGCCGGGGCGCAGAATCTCCTGCTGACCTTGTGGCCTGTGGCGGATCGCGAGACGGCGCTGTTCATGGTCGATCTCTACAAAAAGCTGGAGGGCGGCGAGCGATCCCCGTCGGAGATCG
>CALDKL010000320.1 GCA_937898895.1 uncultured Verrucomicrobiae bacterium
AGTGCAATCAATCACCTGGTCTGCGAAGACGATGGTTCGGTGAGGTCGGTGAATCGGCTCGTCTCGTCGCCGTTTTTGAATCTAGGCACTCTCGCGAGAGGGGCTGCCCTGCCCGGACCCGGAGGGGAGATGCTGCTTCCGGCGTACCATGAAACGGTGAAGAAATTTCCGATGCTGCTCCGAATCCGCGAGGGGCGGGTCCTGGGGCGGGGAGGACCGAGCGTGCACGGTGATCTCTTTCAGCCCTGGGTGGTGGCCGGGCACGGGGCCGCGCTGGATCTCTTTCTCCGCAGTGGTGAAGGCGCGGACGCGAAGATCCATGTGTCGCGGCTCGACGGATCTCCGGGAGCGGACTGGAGCGATCCGGTGCCGATCCCGATCCCGAATCCCAACGCCGGCATCAGCGCCCTGTCTCTGCCGGGAGGTGATTTCCTGCTCGCGGCCAATCCGCAGCCCGATTCCCGCGAGACCCTCGTTCTCTTTCGGGCTCCTTCCGTGCGTGGTCCCTGGAACCGGGTCTTCACCGTCGATACGGAAGAGCGGGAGCCCGACGAAGCCGACCTCGCACGGGTCGAGTATTCCTATCCGTGGTTGCTGCTCGACCGCTCCGGGACCGTGCATTTGTTCTACACCTGGAATCGGCGCGAGATCCGGCATTGGCGTTTCGGTCAGGATGCTCTGAGTGAAAAGGAGGGGGCAGACCGATGAATCCGATGCATCTGATTTCGGAAGCGGGACATCTCCTGCTCCTCGCGGCGGTGACCGGGTGGGTGGGGAGGCGGGTTTGGGGAACGGAGCACGGTGGGAAAGTCACTGCCTCTGTGGGCATCGTGCTCGGACTGGGAACGATGGGAATGGCTCCGGAGTGGAGTCCGGCGTTCGCCACCCGCGCCCTGTTCGGAGACTTCGGTGCCCTGAGCTGGATCTATCTCTTTCACTGGCTGGGACATTCCCTGGGTGGCCGATCGGTTCTGTCTGTGGGAGAAAAGCGAATACTCGCGTCGTCGGCGGTGCTCGGGGCCTGTCTGATCTACCCTGCCTCGTTTGGAGTGCCTGGAGCACCCGACTTTTACCGGTTCGGCTTCGGAGGTCTTGCCCTGCCGACCGCCAGCCTTGTGTTCGCCGGAATCCTCGGATGGCGCGGAGGCACGGCGTCGGCCTTGTGCATCGCATTCGGGTTGACGCTGTATGGGCTCGAACTCCATGAGTCGGCCAATCTTTGGGATTGCCTCTTCGATCTTCCCTCCGTCATCGTCTCACTCGCGATTCTCTTCCGATGGGGGCGGACATCGCTTCGGCGCTTGCGGGCGGGCGCGGACGGGGCTTCACTGAGCGGCCGATTGCCCCCTTCATGAGTCTTCTCGAAAAAATTCTCCTCGCCCTTGTCGCCGTCCTTGCTCTTGTCGGCACGATTCTTTCGCGGGCGGCACCGGAGTATTTCATGAATCGATTCGTCATCGAAGACGGAGGGATCGAGTGGCTCACCGTGATTGCCCTGGTCGCGAGTGCGGTCCTCATGCTGAAGCGCGCCTGGGATCTGCGGAGGGAACGTTCTGCGTTGTTTCTGTTTGTCACGGGGATGGCTGCGACGGTCTTTCTCTTTGGAGCAGGGGAGGAAATTTCCTGGGGGCAGCGGATCTTCTCGGTCGAAACTCCCGAGTGGCTTGAGGCGCACAACAAGCAGAAGGAAATGAATCTGCACAATCTCGTCATCGGTGGCCACAGCATCAACAAACTCGTCTTCAGCAAGTTGCTCGGCATCGTCCTGCTGCTCTACCTCCTCCTTCTTCCCGTTCTCTGCCGCAAGAGTGCTCGCTGGTCGGCGAGAGTTGACCGGCTTGGCATCCCGTTGCCAAGGACGTGGCATGTCCTATTGTGGATCGCCGTCCTTCTGCTCAGTGAAGTGGCGGTAGGCACGAGCAAACGGGGGGAAATCCGAGAGGTACTCCTCACCCTCGTTCTCTTCCTCCAGTTGCTTCGTCCGTTGAACGCCGCGATTTACGAGCGGAAGCAGATTTGCCTTCCCGGCCGGGGCGACGGGGAATAGAATGCCGGGTCGAAAGAACCTGCCATGAAGCCCCTTTTTGCGACTCTCGTTGTTGCCCTCGCCTCCGTGAACCTCCACGCGCAAAAGGCACCCCCCGCCAGCGGAGCGGGGGCCTCCGAGGAGGTGCGTCTCATTGCCATCGGGGCCTCGATCGCCCAGGCGGTCTACGTCACCCATATGGCGATGAACAACCTCAGCGACGCGTGGGTACACAAGGCCTATACCGACGACATCGCCCTGACCCTCGCCGCCAGTTACGAGGGCGGTCTCCGGTCCATGCTCGAGTCCCTCGACGATCTGATCGCGAAGGGAGGTCTCTCCCCAGCCGACCTGACTTCGGTCAACAATTACACGGAAGCGGGCAGACTCGTCGAGGCGCAGATTCAGGCATTCAAGGAAGTCGTCAAACAGGGGGGCGAGGAAAGCGCGAAAGGGTTTGAGGCAAGGCGACTCGAGGCCCAGACGCGCATTTTCGCCCTCATGGGGATCGAGGGGGGCGGAGAGACGGCCACGGCAGCGGTCGCACCGAATCGGCTCGAGTTCGAGATCCTCGAAGCAAGGATGCCGCTCGGCGGTCCCGGGCAACTCGGGAAGGTCGTGTTCGAACGCGGCACCCCGGCGAATCCTTATGCGGTGACCTGGCAATATACCGACGGCACCTCAGACAAGGGGATCGCCGTAGCATTCCCCGGCTCCCCGGCCATCGCGGTGGGATTCGGTCCCGAGGTCCTCGGGGTGGCGATCTACGAACTCAATGGGAAAGAGGTCAAGGCACACTGGGCACCCTATGCAGAGGATGCCGAAATCGGCACCTACACGATGCAGCAGGGAGCGAACGATTCGATCTACCACATCGATGGACAGGAGAAGGGCACTCTCGAGATGGAGGAGACGGGGTCGGGCACGGCAAGACTCACCTGGAAATATCCATCTGGCACGCTCCACGGATACGGCGTGGCAGTGGGGAAATACCTCGCCGCCGTCTCCGTGAAACCCGGCGAAAAATCGGGCGTCGCCATCTATCTCGCCGACCCCGAGAAGGGGACGGCGACGGGGAAATGGACCATGGAAAACGTCCTCGGAAAGGTCGGGGAGGAAAACTATCGCTTTCTGAAGGCAGAGTGATCCGAAGGCGCGACGCGGCCCGCACTTGCAGCCTATCGCCCGGCCTCTTCCGTGATCGCGAGCATACCTGTGAACCAATTCGTTTCCACAATCGGACCGGTGAGGTCTCGGATGTGGACATAGGAGATGTCCCCATCGAGATAGAGCGCATCGGGACACCCGAGCCGAACACGGAACAGTTCG